>JAVBYK010000125.1 GCA_030824095.1 bacterium | reverse complement strand
GCAGGTGTGAGTCCACCACTCAAGACGAGGTGAGCGTTGACGTTTGGAGGAAGCAGTGACCAATTGAATGCCTTGCCGCCACCGCCAAATCCGTCGACATGGGCGTCGAGCAGGATGGCTTGGGCGTTTGAATAATCCTGGGCGTATTTTACGAGGTCAAAGTCCCATGCGCCTTCGCCCAGCGGAATGCGGGCGGCGCGCACCCAGGGTCGGCAGTGGTTCAGGGTAGCCGCCGCGCAGTCCTGCGGCGACTCGTCACCATGAAATTGCACAGCAGCCCCTGCAATCATTGAGCAGGCTGCTATTATTTCCGTAGCGGGCGCATTGACGAACAGCAGCACCGGTGTGATGAAGGGCGGCAGGCGTTTGGCCAGCTCGGCGGCCCGCTGGACGCTGACAGCGCGCGGGCTTCTGGCGTACAGCACAAAGCCAATGGCGTCAGCACCGGCCGCTACGGCGGCATCCACATCCTGCTCGCGGGTCAGTCCACAGATCTTGATTCGGGTTCGTGTAGAGAATGTCATGGCAGCCCATCATACGCAGCTGTGCGGTCGGGGATGCCCCACTTGGGGTCATACCGTGGCCCCAGGAAGTACAGGCCATCGGGGGAAAATGTGGGTGCCGCCGCGCGACGGTCGCGCGCTGCCAGCACCTCGGCCATCCACTCCGGTGGCTTTTTACCCTGGCCTATCATTACCAGGCAGCCCATGATGTTGCGGATCATATGGTGCAAGAAGGCATTGGCTTCAAACTCGATGCGCCAGTAGGCGCCGCGCTTGCTCATGCTGATCTCAAACAGGTTTTTCACCGGAGTCAGGGCCTGGCATTGCGAAGCGCGGAACGACGTGAAGTCGTGTTCGCCCAATAGAAGCTTCGCCGCTTGCTGCATGGCCTCACCGTCCAGGCTGCGAAAGGCCCAGCCCACGCGCCCATGGTCTACGCTGGGGCGAATGGGGGATTCATACAGCACATACGCATAGCGCCGCGACGTGGCACATGCGCGGCAGTGAAACGCGTCAGGGGTCAAGACGGCCCACTGGACGGCAATGTCCCGGGGCAGGTTGGCGTTGGTCCCGCGAACCCAGGAATAGGTGTCCCGCTCCAGTTCGGTGTCGAAGTGAACGACCTGCATGATGCCGTGCACTCCTGCATCCGTGCGGCCGGCACACAATGTGGACACCCGTTGGGCGGCGAATTTGCCCAGCGCCTTTTCCAACTGGTCCTGAATGGTCTGTCCGGAGGGCTGGCTCTGCCAACCCTGGTACGCACGACCGTTGTAGCTGATGCCCAGCGCAACCCTCACGGCTTGGTCAAACCTGCTGCATCAACTGCCACACGCACCGCAGACCAGGTTAACTCAGATTGGCAAGCGCACGCTGGGCCTTGGCGCGCATATCACCAGTGGATTCGGCGACCACTTCCTCGATCAGCGCCCGTGCGCCGTCTTCGTCACCGATGGAAACAAATTCTTCGGCCAGTGCCAGTTTGGTTTCCAGAGGATCTTCGTTGGCGCTGTCAGGTGCTTCGGTGGGTTTTTCATCCGAAGGTGTGTCCAGGTCGAGTGACAAGGAGCCCAGGTCAAACTCCAGCATGCCGGAATCGTTGGCAGGTGCTGGCGGAGCCACTGCGGCAACTGGAGCCGGCTCGGTGGTGTTGAACTCGGGGAGGGGCGTGTGATCGTCCTCAGTCAGGTTAAGGCCATCCATGGATAGAGAAATCTCTGGCATGGGTGTGGGCGCTTCTGCTTCCGCTGCGGCCACGGCCTGTGGAGCGGGCTCCTGCAATGCCGCAGGCTCCGAGAGGTCAAAATCCATGTCCATCGACGCGTTGGCGTCAGCATCCGCCGCTGGCATCTTGACTGTTTCGACGGCGGTCTGCGTGAAGGATTCGCCGGTGACTTCACTGATGGCGCTCGCGGGAGCGTCGTCCAGTGAAAAATCGAGGTCCAGATCAAGGTCGACGCCGGATACGGAGTCACCCATCTCCGCGTGAGCGGACTGGGGTATGGTGCTGGCTCCAAACGAGGAACTGTCGCCCGCAGTGGCAGCAGGAGTGGCGTCGCTGGGGGCGCCGCCGGGCTGGTACAGCGGGTTGGTAGGGTCGAACGCCAACCCCATTTCGCAGATGCGAATCCAGTCCGGACTGTTGCTGCCCGTGAGTTGGTATGCCTGGGTAGCCGTAGCCTCAAAGTTCTTGGCATCGCGCCGCTTGGCAAAGATTTCGAGCAGCTTGGTGTGAATGGCCAGGCGACCGGGATTGGTACGCACCGCTTCGCGCAGGATTTCTTCAGCCTGCAAGTCCCGACCGTAGGCCAAGTAAACATCGGCTTCGGCCACTGGGTCTACATCGTCTGCCGCGTCGAGTTGACTGGCAGAGTAAACCATGGAAGAGCCTGTGGCTGAACTCTCGTTGTTGGTGTCAACACGCTGGCCGCCGCTCGCGCCAAAGAAGGAGTCAGGTTGCAGACGGCTTTCCAGGAATGAACTGTCCATATGGGACTGGTTCTTCTTGCGTTGGCGGGCGCGCCAGAATGCGAATCCACCCAAGAGGGCGATCAGCCCACCGGCACCTGCTGGCAGCAAGGGATTTTCGAGCAGCTCATCGATCAGTCCGGGAGGCTCAACTGGCTGAGGTACAGGAGCAGCGATCTTGGGCTTGGCCGGTACTGAAGCAGCCGCCGATGCCGGAGCTGCTGCTGCCGGTGCACTAGGTGCAGCAACGGGCGAGGAAGCGGGCACTGAAACTGGAGCGGCTGGTGTCGATGCCACCGGTGCTGCCGGGGGCGTTGCCGCCACTGGAATCGTGGGTGACGGGGTGCTGGGCGCTGTCTTGGGCTGCGATGCCACGGCCACCGGGGCGGGGGCACCCAGCTTTTTCAGGTCGCTGATGTTCTTGGAAATTTCGGCGGCCCGGCTGGCAGCTTCCTTGTCGGCACGCTCCTTGGCGATTTTGGCTTCCTTGGCCTCATTTGCCTTGGCCTGGACAGAGCCCTTGGAGAGGGTCAGTTTGTCTGGCGTGGAAGAGCTGGCCTTCTTGTCCTCGACTTTGGTGTCGATGGTGCCGCTGGTCTTGCGGCTGGCGGAGCCCACCGCAGCTACGGGTGCATTGCTTGCCAGGTTGCGCCGGAACTCGTTGAAGTCCTTGCTTTGGGCGATGACGGTCTGGGTTGCCTCTGCAGCGGAGACAGCTTGGGCCTGTTCAGCAGACGGAACTTCCATCACTGCACCGGAGCGGATGCGGTTGATGTTGTTGTTGATAAAGGCATCTGGATTGGCCCGTAACAGGGCGACCAGCATCTGGTCCAGCGAAACACCAGCTGGCTTGGTATTGGTAGCGATCTTGCTGGCGGTGTCTCCGGCTTTGATAACGACCTGCTTGGAGCCATTCGCAGGCGCACTGGCTACCGGAGCTTTGGTAATAGGGGCAGGGGCCGCGGTGACCGCTGGGCGGGGCGTTGGAGCCACGCTGCGGGGCGCCTCAGGTGCCGCCGCCGGGGCCTGTGTTGCCACAGGAGGCTGCGCGACCGGTGCAGCAGGCGCTGCTGTAATTTGTGGCAAGGTCGGTGTTGCCGGTGCAGGTCTGCGCAGCACCGGTGGGTCGAACAGCATGGTGTAGTCGCGTAGGATGCGACCGGACGACCAACTTACCTCCATGATCATGTCAACAAACGGATCGTTGATTGCGCGATCACTGCTCAAACGGATGTAGGCGCGGCCATCGGCGCGACGTTGCAGACTGGTCTGCAGGCCAGCCATGGCCGGGTTGTATTCCAGTCCGGCACTCGCAAATGCTTGAGGAGAGGCAATTTTTGCGGTCAGCGATGCAGCTTCTTCGGCGTTGATCTCGGGGACTTCGATTTCAGCACGCAAAGGTTCACCCAGAGCGGACTGTACCGTGATGCGGCCAAGCGACAGTGCCCAAGCCCCCGTAGTGGATAGGCTCAGTAGCGCAATGGCCGCAGCCGCTACAGCGGTCTTTTGCCAACGATGTGACTTTGCAATCAATTTATATGCCTCCGGTGCAGCTCAGCGAGCAGCAATGACTATGCTTTATTGCGGCCCAAAAGCCCGACACTCAAAACGTAAAAAGTACCATAACATCAATGTCTTAGCCTGACAAGCTAAGAAAGCTTTTAACTTTGGGTGGTTCCCCCGCTTATTCACCTCTGCTATGGTTTTTGTTGCCAATCGACAACGACAAGGCCCCCCGGTCCAGACAGACCGGGGGGCCTTGATTCGCAATTAAGCGGCCAGCAAAATCCGCAGCATGCGGCGCAGTGGTTCGGCCGCGCCCCACAGCAACTGGTCACCAATTGTGAATGCGCCCACGTACTGAGGGCCCATGGCTAGCTTGCGCACACGCCCGACAGGAATGGTCATGGTGCCGGTCACGGCCACCGGCGTCAGGTCCTTGATGGTGGCCTCGCGGGTGTTGGGAACGACCTTGACCCACTGGTTGTCGGCGGCGATCATGGCTTCCAGGTCGGCTACCGGCACGTCCTTGTTCAGCTTGAAGGTCAGGGCCTGGCTGTGGCAGCGCATGGCGCCTACGCGTACGCAGAAGCCGTCCACGGGAATGGCGGGAGCAGTGAAGCCCTCACCCAGACCCATGATCTTGTTGGTTTCGGCCATGCCTTTCCATTCTTCCTTGGACTGGCCATTGCCCAGGTCCTTGTCGATCCAGGGAATCAATGAACCACCCAGCGGGACGCCAAAGTTGGTGGTTTCCGCGCCGGTCAGGGCACGCTGCTTGGCGATGACCTTGCGGTCGATTTCCAGAATGGCGCTCTTGGGGTCGTCGAGCAAGGCCTTGACCTCGGCATTGAGCGTGCCGTACTGGGTCAGCAGTTCACGCATATGTTGGGCGCCACCGCCGCTTGCCGCCTGGTAAGTCTGGGTGCTCATCCACTCCACCAGACCAGCCTTGTACAGCGCACCCACACCCATCAGCATGCAGCTCACGGTGCAGTTGCCGCCGATCCAGTTCTTGCCACCATTGGACAGCGCGTTCTGGATGACCGGCATGTTGACCGGGTCCAGGATGATGACGGCGTCCTTGTCCATGCGCAGCGTGGAGGCAGCGTCGATCCAGTGGCCGTTCCAGCCGGCGGCGCGCAGCTTGGGGAAGACTTCGGTGGTGTAGTCGCCACCCTGGCAACTGATGATGATGTCGCAGCGCTTGAGCGCGTCAATGTTGAATGCGTCCTGCAGCGTGGTTTCGTTCTTGGCCTGGGCCGGGGCCTTGCCACCGGAGTTGGAGGTGGAGAAGAAGACCGGCTCGATCAGCGCGAAGTCGCCTTCGGTTTCCATGCGGTCCATCAGGACCGAGCCCACCATGCCACGCCAACCGACGAGGCCTACGAGATTACCTACTTTCATGCTGTTGCCCTTTCAGAAAATTTCAAGATTGAAAATTGGTTCTGCCCGGCTCGTCTGGCCGGGAGGGGCGCGACGAACCGGGCTGGATTAGCCTTTAATGGTGGTCGTCTTGGTGATCGATGGACAGGCCATCGCATCACCAGCCCACGGCACCGCAGGGCCGCTGACGGGCCGTGCAGGTGGAGCGGGGCGATGGAGGTGCATGGGCCGATTGTAATCGAGGCCCTTACAAGGCCTTGACAACCGCGTCGCCCATCTCGCGGGTGCTGACGCGGGTTGTGCCTTCACTGTAGATGTCGGCAGTGCGCAGGCCCTGTGCCAGCACTTTTTGAACGGCGGCTTCAATGCGCTGCGCGGCTGCTTCCTGGTTCAGGCTGAAGCGCAGCATCATGGCGGCACTCAGAATTGTGGCCAACGGATTCGCGATGCCCTTGCCGGCAATATCGGGTGCGCTGCCGTGGCTGGGCTCGTACAGGCCCTGGTTGCTGGCATTCAGCGAGGCGGAAGGCAACATGCCAATGGAGCCGGTCAGCATCGAGGCTTCGTCCGACAGGATGTCGCCAAACATATTCCCGGTCACCACCACGTCAAAACGCTTGGGTGCCTTGACCAGTTGCATGGCGGCGTTGTCCACGTACATGTGGTCCAGCTCCACATCCGGGTATTGCTGGCCCACCTCGGTGACAACGTCTTTCCAGAACTGGAAGGTCTCCAGCACATTGGCCTTGTCGACGCTGGTTACGCGCTTGCTGCGCTTGCGGGCGGCCTGGAAGGCGACGTGGGCAATGCGCTCGATTTCGGGCTTGCTGTAACGCATGGTGTCATACGCTTCCTCGGCACCGGGGAAGTGGCCGTCGGTGGCGATGCGGCGCCCGCGCGGTTGGCCAAAATAGATGTCACCGGTCAGTTCGCGGATGATCAGGATGTCCAAGCCGGCAATCAGCTCGGGCTTGAGGCTGGATGCGCCGACGAGCTGCTCGTAGCAGATGGCAGGCCGGAAGTTGGCGAACAGGCCCAGGTTCTTGCGCAGGCCCAGAATGGCCTGCTCGGGACGCAGGGGGCGGTCGAGCTTGTCGTACTTCCAGTCACCGACGGCGCCGAACAGCACCGCGTCGGCCTCCTTGGCCAACTTGAGTGTGGACTCGGGCAGGGGGTGGCCATGGGCCTCGTAGGCGGCGCCGCCAACCAGGGCGGTTTCCATTTCCAGGGGCAGGCCCAGGACGTTCAAGACCTTGACGGCCTCGGCGACGATTTCGGTACCGATGCCGTCACCGGGCAATACTGCAATTTTCATGATCAGACTTCAAATGGTGGTGGGACGAACTGGTCAGTTGCCCCTGATTGCTTTGATTTTGATAGCGCTCTAGGCAGTCATGGCGAGGGCCAACCATGGTTTTTGCGCAAGACGCTGGGCTTCGAAGGCCTTGATCTTGTCGGCATAGCGCAGGGTCAGGCCAATGTCGTCAAAGCCGTTGAGCAGACAGTATTTGCGGAAGGCCTGCACGTCAAAGGCAATTTCCTCGCCCTGTGGCTTGACGAT
>JAVBYK010000075.1 GCA_030824095.1 bacterium | reverse complement strand
TACAGCACCTTGTCGTACACCTCGTCGGCCAGGATCACCAGGCCGTGCTGGCGCGCGATTTCGACGATGGCCAGCAGCAGCGCGTCCGAATACAGGGCGCCGGTGGGGTTGTTGGGGTTGATGACCACAATGCCCTTGGTGCGCGGCGTGATCTTGGCGCGGATATCGTCCAGGTTGGGCATCCAGCCATTGTCCTCATCACACAGGTAGTGCACCGGGGTGCCGCCGGACAGGCTGGTGGCTGCGGTCCATAGCGGGTAATCCGGCATGGGCAGCAGCAGCTCGTCGCCATTGTCCAGCAGGGTGTTGGTCGCCATGGTGATCAGCTCGCTGGCGCCATTGCCCAGATAGATGTCGTCCAGCGTCACGCCCTTGATGCCCTGCTTCTGGGTCTCGTGCATCACCGCCTTGCGCGCGGCGAAGATGCCCTTGCTGTCCGAATAGCCCGCCGAATTGGGCAGGTTGCGGATCATGTCCTGTTGAATTTCTTCAGGGGCATCAAAGCCGAAAACCGCCAGGTTGCCGATGTTCAACTTGATGATCTTCTGGCCCTCGTCCTCCATCTGCTTGGCCGCATCCATGATGGGGCCGCGGATGTCGTAGAGCACGTTTGCCAGCTTGGCAGATTTTTGAATGGTTCTCAAAGTCCCTCCGGAAGTCAGGATCACAGGGCGAAACCTATAATTTGACCACAGTTCCGTGCCTGACTAGTGCGGTGCAGCATTCAAATTTCACCCAGGCGCCCCCATGAAACTCCTTCCAGACCCCACGCAAGCGTCCTCGGTGACTGGTTACGGCCCGGATTGGGTGGCGATCAACGGGGAAAAATTCACGTCCAGCCTGGTCATCAGCACGCTGGCAGCACCCTTTTTGTGGGAATGTGCCGAATTTGATGACCTGCAGAGCAGCCATTTCGAGCGCTTGGCGGAGCTGGACACGGAGCTGGTCATCTTTGGCAGTGGAGCGCGCATCCGCTTTGTTCAACCGGCACTGATGCAGGCACTGTACGCCCGCGGCATTGGCGTGGAGACCATGGATACACAGGCTGCTTGCCGGACCTACAACTTTCTGGCGGGAGAAGGCCGCAGGGTCGTTGCGGCGCTTTTGTTGTAACCACTGCGCCTGCCCTGCCTCGCGGAGTGCTTTTCAGAGTAAAATCATGGGTTGCAGTCGGGGGTAGCCAAAAACGCTGTCACGTTTGGCTCCCTCTACTTTGACTGACACATCCAGAACGCGAGACTAAAAGTACCATATGGCGATCGTTGTCAACAAGCCCCTCCCTGAATTTGAAGCCAACGCGACCGGCGGCGTCAAGGTCAGCAATACCACCCACGTCGGGAAAACCATGGTGTTGTACTTCTACCCCAAGGACAATACACCCGGTTGTACCACTGAAGCGATGCAGTTCCGCGACAAATACAAAGACTTTGTCAAAGCCGGGGCTACCGTGTTTGGTGTGTCCCGCGACAATATGAAGTCGCACGACGAGTTCAAGACCAAGCTGGAACTGCCGTTTGAGCTGATCGCCGACACCGAAGAGAAAATGTGCCACATGTTCGGCGTGGTCAAGAACAAGATCATGTACGGCAAGAAGGTCAAGGGCATCGAGCGCAGCACCTTCCTGATCGGTGCCGATGGCATGCTCAAGGAAGAATGGCGCGGGCTGAAGGTTCCGGGTCACGTGGACGACGTGCTCAAGGCCGTCAAGGCGCTCAAAAAAGCATCCTGACACGGCAACGTTGTTTTGGCACACGCCCATCTGGCGGTGTCACTTGGCTCATGCATAATGATCCAATGCCGTTGAATACCGCAAACGCGCCACAACAAAAAGCCGCCTTGGCTCAGGGCGGCTTTTTTGCTTTTGCGATTCCATTTCTTTCATTTCCCCCACCCATGAGCCCCACCATCCATGCCACTGCCACCTGCCCCAACCAAACCCGCTGACCGTCTCCCCCCCAAGGCGTTTGTTGCGTCTGCCCGCAGCGTTGCCCGCCCCGCACACAAATCGGAAACCCTTGAGGCCGTCAAAGCGCCCAGCGCGGGGACCAGCACGGAAAAGGTTGAGCCCAAAGAAGCCCCCAAACGGGCAACGGCTGCGTTGCTGGAAAAATCCGGGCGCGAGCAGTTGCCGGTAGAGCCGGTCGTCGCCCCGGTTGCCATGGTGCAGGTAGAGACCCGCACCACTAGCACGGCGCGTTCCCGCAAACCCGTGCGCACCGGCCCTACCAAGCTGTTCGTGCTGGACACCAATGTGTTGTTGCACGACCCCATGTCCCTGTTCCGTTTCGAGGAACACGACATCTACCTGCCCATGATCGTGCTGGAGGAGCTGGACGGCCACAAGAAGGGCATGACCGAGGTCGCCCGCAACGCCCGCCAGACCAGCCGCACGCTCGACGCACTGGCCGCCGCACCCGGCGCGGACATCACCGCCGGCTTCCAGCTGTCCAGCACCGGCAACCGCGATGCCCGCGGCAAGCTGCTGTTCCAGACCCAACCACTCAATTACTCGCTGCCAACCAGCCTGCCCCAAGGCAAGGCCGACAACCAGATTCTGGGTGTGGTGGAAGCCCTGCGCCAGGCCATGGCGCCACGCGAGGTGGTGCTGGTGTCCAAGGACATCAATATGCGCGTCAAGGCCCGCGCCCTGGGCCTGGCGACCGACGACTACCAGAACGACAAGACCCTGGAAGACGGCGACCTGCTGTACGCCGGCTCCATGGCGCTGCCGACCGATTTCTGGGCCACCCACGGCCAGACCGTGGAAAGCTGGCAGCAAGGCCAGCACACCTTCTACAAGATCACCGGGCCGGTCGTGCCCAGCATGCAGATCAACCAGTTTGTCTACTTCGAGTCGCCCGGCGAGCCCAGCCTGTATGCCCGCGTGACCGAAATCCGCGGCAACACGGCCGTCATCAAGACGCTGCGCGACTTCAACCACCTGAAGAACGCAGTTTGGGGCGTGACTACACGCAACCGCGAGCAAAATTTTGCGATGAACCTGCTGATGGACCCTGAAGTGGATTTCGTGACCCTGACCGGAACCGCCGGCACCGGCAAGACCCTGATGGCGCTGGCCGCCGGCCTGACCCAGGTGCTGGACGACCGCCGCTACACCGAAATCATCGTCACCCGCGCCACCGTCAGCGTGGGCGAGGACATCGGCTTCCTGCCCGGCACCGAGGAAGAAAAGATGGGCCCCTGGATGGGCGCGCTGGACGACAACCTGGAGGTACTGGGCAAAACCGACACAAGCGCCGGAGAATGGGGCCGTGCCGCCACTAACGAGTTGATCCGCAGCCGCATCAAGATCAAGAGCATGAACTTCATGCGCGGGCGCACCTTCATGAATAAGTACGTCATCATCGATGAAGCGCAAAACCTGACGCCCAAGCAGATGAAGACACTGATCACCCGCGCCGGCCCTGGCACCAAGATCATCTGCATGGGCAACCTGGCGCAGATTGACACGCCGTACCTGACCGAAGGCTCGTCCGGTTTGACCTTCGCCGTGGACCGCTTCAAGGGCTGGCCACATGGCGGGCACATTACCCTGGCACGCGGCGAGCGTTCGCGCCTGGCAGATTTCGCAAGCGAAGTACTGTGACATTGCGGGTCGGACCACTCGCGCAAGCGATGTGCTCTGCCCCCAACTAATTAGTAGTCCCCACCGCCTCCATACGCCAGGTTCTCAAACTTGGTGAACTGGCGCATGAAGGCCAGCTTGACGGTCCCGGTGGGGCCGTTACGCTGTTTGGCGATGATGACCTCGGCCACACCCGGCTCCTTGCACTGGTCCTTGGTGTAGTACTCGTCACGGTAGATGAACATGATGATGTCGGCATCCTGCTCGATAGCGCCGGATTCGCGCAAGTCGCTCATCATCGGACGCTTGTCGGGGCGCTGCTCCACGCTGCGGTTGAGCTGCGATAAGGCAATCACGGGGCATTGCAATTCACGGGCCAGCATCTTCAGGCCACGGGAGATTTCGCCCAGTTCGGTGGCGCGGTTTTCACCGTCGCCACTGCTGCCGCTCATCAACTGCAAATAGTCCACGACAATCAGGCCAAGTTGCCCGCACTGGCGTGCCAGGCGCCGGGCGTTGGCACGTAATTCGCTGGACGTCAGGCCCGCGCTTTCGTCAATGTGCAGGGAAATGGTGCGCAGCTTCTCAATGGCCTCCGACAGCCGCGGCCATTCGTCATCGGTAAGCTTGCCGGTGCGCAAATGCCCCTGGTCGATGCGACCAATGGAGCCGACGATACGCACCGCCAGCTGGGATGCCCCCATTTCCATCGAAAAAATGGCTACCGGCAGGCCTTCGTTCAGGGCCACGTGCTCCGCAATATTGATGGCAAGGGCCGTTTTACCCATGGACGGACGCGCTGCCAGCACGATCAGGTCGCCAGCCTGCAGTCCCGCTGTCATGCGATCAAAGTCCAGAAAGCCCGTGGGGACCCCCGTCACGTCATTGGGGTTGTCGGCCATCTCCTGCACGCGGTCCAGCAGCTTGACGACCAGCGAATCCATGGCCTGGAAGCCCTGGTTATTGCGTTTGCCCTGCTCGCCGATGTTGAAGATTTTTTGTTCCGACTCGTCCACGATGTCGGCCACCGGACGCCCCTTGGGATTGAAGGCATTGGTGGCGATTTCATCACTGGCCGTAACCAGCTTGCGCAAGAGCGATCGGTCGCGCACGATCTCGGCGTAGCGGCGGATATTGCTGGCGCTGGGCACGTACTGCGCCAGCGAGTTCAGATACGCCAGACCGCCAATTTCCTCCGCCCTGCCCTGGTTCTGCATGTGCTCAAACACCGTGATCACATCGGCGGGCTTACCGCCATTGACCAGGGAGCCGATGGCGGCGTAGATCAGGCGGTGCTCGTAGCGGTAAAAGTCCCCGTCGGCCAGGATGTCACCAACCCGGTCCCAGGCGGCGTTATCCAGCAGCAAACCACCCAGTACGCTGGATTCACCCTCGATGGAATGGGGTGGCACACGCAATTGGGCAATTTGGCGGTCGACATCAATGGCGTCGCTAGCAGACAAAACGGCAGACATGGACTATTTCCTTGTAACCCTGCATCCTACGTCGCGGCAGGTGCCGCGTCGAGGGACAAGGCTGGGGGCAACGTGTGGGCAAGTTGTGAAAAGCGCGGGATAAGTCCGCCCCAAAACACAAAAGCCGCAAGGGACCAGCCCCGGCGGCTTTTGCCAAGCGTCGGCCCATGCAGGCCGAGCTTAAGGACGGTTAGGCAGTTTCGCCGTACACCGACACTGTGATATCCACCACCACATCGGTGTGCAGAGCCACGGCGACAGTGCTGTCGCTGACGGTCTTGATAGCACCCAAAGGCATACGGATCTGGGACTTCACGACCTTGTAGCCGTTCTTGACCAACTCTTCAGCGATGTCAGCATTGGTGACGGAACCGAACAAACGGCCATCCACACCAGCCTTTTGGGTCAGCTTGATGGTCGTGCCACCGAGCTTCTCGCCCAAAGCCTGGCACTCGGCCAGCTTGGCAGCAGCAGCCTTTTCCAGTTCAGCGCGCTTGGCTTCGAAAGCAGCCTTGGCAGCTTCCGTGGCGCGGCGTGCGCGACCCTGTGGGATCAGGAAATTGCGTGCGTAGCCGTCCTTGACCTTGACGATATCGCCCAGGTTACCCAGGTTCACGACCTTGTCGAGCAGAATAATTTGCATGGTCATACTCCTTAGATCTTGTGCTGGTCGCTGTAAGGCAACATCGCCAGGAAGCGAGCGCGCTTGATAGCGGTATTCAGTTGACGCTGGAAAATTGCGCGGGTGCCGGTCAGGCGTGCGGGAATGATCTTGCCATTTTCGGCAATGAAATCACGCAGGGTGTCGATGTCCTTGTAGTCGATCTCTTCGACGCCAGTCACCGTGAAGCGGCAGAAGCGCTTGCGCTTGAACAGCAGGTTTTGTGCGGGGCGCTTGGGGCGCTTGTCTTTGTTGAATTTTTTGAACGTGGCCATGTGGGCCTCCTAAAAAACTAATCTTGCGAAAATTCTTGAATATGCAAAACGATACTTTTACCGTGACGGGCGTTGCCTAGAAAACCGCTGAACCTCCAGACACTGCCAAGAGGTTGTTTGACCAACCGCTCTGCCAATGCGCCGAAAGCCACTGCTTTCACTGCCACCTTGATCTGTCTGGGCTGCCCGGCTTCCTGTGTTTCAGACTCGTGTTCGAGCTGCAGGTTCAGGGCGGGTATTCCAGCTGGTGTGTAACGCATGGCATCCAGCTCTGCGATACAGGCACTCAGTACAAGGGAATTGGCAGGCACTCTCCGTCAGTAAAAAGTGCCGTTAGGCGTTGTATTCAGCCTGTTGTGTCTTGCGTGTTTCTTCGCGCTCGACGGTCTTCATCATGGACGAAGGACCTGTCTCGGCCTTTTTCTTCAACACGGTCAGGTGGCGAAGAACAGCGTCGTTGAACTTGAACGCGTGTTCCAGTTCGGACATCACAGCCTGGTCGGCTTCGATGTTGACACACAGGTAATGGGCTTTTGCAAGCTTGTTGATCATGTAGACCAACTGGCGACGACCCCAGTCTTCCACGCGGTGGATCTTGCCACCGCCGGCCACGATCATGCCTTTGTAACGCTCCAGCATGGCTGGAACTTGTTCGCTCTGATCCGGGTGGATCATGAGAATGATTTCGTAATGACGCATTGATACTCCTTTTGGATATCCCCACTCAAATTTCGGGGGTAAGAAAAGCTGCCCTCAGCGTCGTGTGAGGTGCAGCAAGGCGAAGCCTATGATTATAGCCCACCTCGCCACGGACAGGCAAGGCATCAGGATTCGGTTGATGAACCCCGTGTTACCACACTCAGGGCCACGGTCACGGCAAAGCCCGCCACGACCCCAAATACACCGGCGGACACGGGTTGAATCCCCCACCACAGGCCATC
>JAVBYK010000420.1 GCA_030824095.1 bacterium | reverse complement strand
CGTGATGCGAAACGTGGTGCCCTCGCCCAGCAGGCTGCAGACGTGGATCGTGCCTTCGTGGCGTTTGACGATTTCCCAGGAGATGGACAGGCCCAGCCCGGTGCCCTTGCCCACCGGCTTGGTGGTGTAGAAGGGCTCGAAGATGCGCCGCTGCACCTCTTCCGGCATGCCACAGCCGGTGTCGCTGATTTCAATCCACACGGCCCCATCGCTCACGCCGGTGCGCAGGGTGATCGTGCCATGGCCCTGGATGGACTGGGCCGCGTTGACCAGCAGGTTCACAAACACTTGGCTGACCTGCGTGCTGTTGCAGATGACCGGCGGCAGTGGGGCCAGCTCCTTGACCACATCGGCCTTGTATTTGACCTCGTTCCACGCGACGTTGAGCGCGCTTTCCAGCGTCTGGTTGATGTCGGCCGGCTCCCAGCGGGCGGTGTCCACGTGGGAGAAGTCGCGCAGGTCGTTGACGATGCGCTTGACGCGCACCAGCCCCTCCTTGGTCTCCCTGAGCAGGTCCGGCACATCCTGGCGCAGGTAATCGATTTCGACCTTGTCGCGCACGGCATCGAGCTGCACGCGCAGCGACGCGGGCATTCCCGTGCAGACCTTCTCATACGCAGCAATCAACTCGAACAACTGCTCCACATAGCCGCTCAATGAGGCGATGTTGGAACTGACGAAGCCGACCGGGTTGTTGATCTCGTGCGCGACACCGGCGGCCAGTTGGCCCACCGCCGCCATCTTCTCGGACTGCAGCAGTTGCTCCTGCGCCTGCTCCAGGCGGCCAATGGTCTCCACCAGCGCCTTGCGCTCGGTCTGCAGCTCCGCATTGGCCGTTGCCAGCTCGCGCGTGCGCTCCTCCACTCGCGCTTCCAGCTCCACCTTGGCATTGCGCACCTGCTCGTTGACCTGGGTCAGCGCGCGATTGCGTGCGGTCAAGAGGCCAAACAGATCGATCAAAGCCGCGGTATAGACCGCCTGCGGTGCGCCCTCGGGCGCATCCAGCTCCGTGTAGGCCTGCTCAGGCGTGCGCCCGGCACCAATGGCCAGCACCTGGCGGGCCATGCGTTTGTCTTCTGAGAGGATGTGGAAGGTCAGCCAGCTGGTCAGGAAATTCAGCAGATCCCGCCCACCGAGTTCCTCGCCTTTTTCATACTGCTGGCGCATCTGCAGGACTTCATCCACAAAGGTCTCGTGGGTCTTGAAGTGCTGGCCGTAATACCCCGGATCCACGTGCACCTGCTGCATCAGGTTCTCTTCAAACTTGAAGTGGGTCGCAGCGTAGTTGATCAGCTTGTCCAGCAGCGGCCCCACGGCCTGGCGCGCTTCTTCGCCACCGCTGGCCAGGTGGGGCGCCGCCGTGTTGATCATGTTGACCAGCGCCTGGTGCTGCGCATCCACCGACTCGATACCGGTGACGAAATGCTCACTCCATGCCATCAGTTGCATACGTAACACTCTCCTATTCCTGGGGTTGCAGCTCGGGCGTGGGGGCATCGACGGGCAGCGTCACGCGGAAGGTGCTGCCCTGGCCGGGGGTTGATTGCACGGTGATATGCCCCTGGTGCCGCTGCACGATGCCGAAGGCAATCGACAGTCCCAGGCCAGTGCCCTGCCCCACCGGCTTGCTGGTGTAAAAAGGCTCAAATATGCGCGCCTGGTTGGCCGGTGTGATGCCTGAGCCGTCGTCCTGCACCTCAAACCAGACCTGATCGCCGTCACATCCGGTGCGGATGGTGATGTGACCACGCCCGCTGATGGCTTGCTCGGCATTGGTCAGCAGGTTCATGACCACCTGGTTGATCTGTGAGGCCACACAATGCACCAGCGGCAGCTCGCCGTACTCACGCACCACCTCGACCTTGTATTTGAGCTGGTTCCAGACCACGTTGATGGTGCTCTCGATTCCGGAATGCAGGTCGGCCCATTCCTTGGCCCCATCGCCGGAGCGGGAGAAGTTCTTCAGGTCCAGCACGATCTTGCTGACGCGTTGCACGCCGTCGCGGGACTCTTCGATCAGCTGGGCCAGGTCATTGGCCAGGTAGTCGTAATCCAGCTCCTGCTTGCGCCGGTGCACCGCCTCAAATGCCGCAGCGGCGCTGGCCCCCAGTTCGCCCTCGACCTGTTCGTAGGCCTGGACGATGTGCAGCAGGTTGTCAACATAGGTTGCCAGGGTGCTGAGGTTGGATTTGACAAAGCCGATGGGGTTGTTGATCTCATGCGCAACGCCGGAGGCCAGCTGTCCGACGGACGCCATCTTTTCAGACTGCAACAGTTGCAGCTGTGTCTGCGACAGTTTGTGGTTGAGGACCACCAGCTCGTCGACCCGCTGCTGCAGCGCGGCCTCGGCCCGCGCCCGCTGGACGATGCGCCAAATGTCGTTGCCAAACAGGAGCAGCGAGAACACGTCGAAGTCGTCGTAAGCACCGTCCTTGTTTCCGACGCCCAGAATCATGCGTACCAGTCCGTGTTCCATGATCGGAACAGAGACCACACGGTCAAGTCCCGCATGGCCTTGCGGCAGCCCGCGACGCCCCGGATAGCTGGTGTAGTCATTGCAGACCATGGGCTGCTGCGTGCGCAGGGCATCGGCCCAGATGCCGGCATGGTCAACCGGGTAATGCGAGTCCGACACCGCTGTGCAGCCCTGCAGTGCACCCGAGGTCCACGTAACCAGTTCCAGGGTCTGCTGGTCGTCGTTGACGAAGTGCAGAAAACCGATCTTGCTGTACGTGACCTTTTCTGCCAGTTCCAGACCCGCCTTCAAGAACTCCTTCTCGGGCAGCCGGCTACCCAGTTCATTGACCTGCAGCAGGGCATTGGACCGGGCGGCAGACCGGTATCGTTCGGTGACATCAACACTGAAGCCACCCAGCATGGGCTGGCCGGTGCCGTTGTCGATGACAAACAAGTTGGTGTCACTGTGGCGCCCATTGAAGACCTCTTCAAACGTACGGCTGCCACCCTGCTCCAGCATCATGCGGTCCAGATCCGTGACCAGATCGGCAAACTCTTTCGGGAAAATGTCGTGAGCGGTCTTGCCAATCAGATCCTTGGGCTCCATGCCCAACTGCTTGCCCAGGTGCCGATTGACCATCAGCAAGCGCAACTGGCTGTCCTTGACGAAAGCGGTTCCGGGCAATTGATCGATGAAGCGCTGGGTCAGGGTGTGGCCGCTGTGCACTTGTGACTCCAAACGGCGCCGTTCGGTCACGTCGTGAATCGCGGATATCAGGTAGGTCTGCCCACTGAAGCTGATGGGGCTGCTGAAGACCTCCACATTGCGCACCTCACCGGACGCCAACCGGTGCTGAAAGTCAAAATAGGATTTATTGGCATTGACCGCATGCGCCATTTCCTGGCGAATCTGGTCCGGGCTCAGAACATTCACATCCATCACGTTCATGGATTTGAAGGTATCCAGATCCCAGCCGTAGAAGCTGACGGCCCGGATGTTGGCGTCCACAATCCGCCCGTCGCTCGGGTCCACCACCAGCATGGGCATGCAGTTGCTGGCAAACAGCGCGCTGTAGCGCACCTCACTTTCCTGCAACGCGTATTCCGCCTCCCGCCTTTGTGCATCCAGCTCAAACACATCCAGCGCGTAACTGATGTTGGATGCCAACTGCAGCAGCAAGTCACGCTCTCGCGTCTCGAAGGCGTTGCCCGCATCGGCATAGAGTGACAGGGCGCCGATGGTACGCCCCCCCGCAGTCAAGGGCAGCACTGCTGCGGCTCGCCAGCCTTGCGCCTGGGCCAATTCGCGCATTCCCGCGGTGTCAGGATCGTGCAACAGATCATGGGACCAGATCGCACGCGTCTCATGAATGGCCACTCCAGCCGGACCCTGGTTGGGTAGCTGGTCAATGTCGGCAATCAACTTCGCCCACTCGAAGTAGTTCCAGCCCTCGCCGGCATGCGCTTGCGGCCATACCCGCTGGCTGCCGATATCGACGGTGCCGATCCACGCAACACGCACATGCGACAGCTTGACCACATTGCTGCAGATCGCATCAAACAGGTCCGCGCGATGGGTACTGCGAATGATGGCGTGATCGCAGGCGATCAACGCGGAATACAAATTCTGCAGGCGGTGAAGCGCGGGCGCGTGATCAGCTTTGTCGGTCATGGGGCTTAGGCGTTACGCTCACCAAGTCAGGGTTTGCCTTCGTTTCCATCCAGCCTCACCTCTGCGGTCAGTTTCAGCTCAACGGAGCGCTCGAAGGCAATGATCTTGCGGATGACGGCATCGTCCAGCACATGCCCGGCCGTCAGCAGCAGCAAACCGCTGGGTGAAATCAGGTCGCTGGCCAGCACCATGCCGGCCTGCAGTTCGTGGGAACGAACGGTCTTCTCCTTGGCGGCATCGGGTTGGGGCTCCTCCGCTGCGACACCGCCCTCCAGCGACTCCAGCGCCTCGACCACCAGCGGGTCGTACTGATGGCCCTTGCCCTGCAGGACCGCTGCCAGCGCCTGCGGGTGGCTCAGGGCGCGCGCCTCCTGCACCCCGACCTGCAGGCTGTGAAAGTCGCTGGCCACGGCCAGGATGCGGGCACCCAGTGGAATGTGGCGGCTGGCCACGCCGTTGGGGTAGCCCGATCCGTCGTACCGCTCCAACTGCGCGCCAATGATTTCCACGGTGGATTTCAACTCGCTCAGCGGCATCAGCAGTTGCTCGGCCCGCTTGGGATGTTTGCGGTAGACATCCAGCTGGTGCGGATTCATGCTTGCCACCGGTGTGCCCAGCAGTGCATCGTCAAAGCCCACCTTGCCGATGGCATGCAGCAGTCCGGCCACAAACACTTCCTGCACCTGCTTGACGTCCAGCCCCAGGGTTTGCGCCAGGCGCCGGGCCAGATCGGCGACGCGCCGGGAGTGTCCGGCCAGCTTGCTGTCACGCAGCTCGATCAGCCCGGTGAACATCTTGATGGAGGTGAGAAAGTTGCTCTTGAGCCGCTCATTGGCGCCCAGCAGGGCCGCGTTGGCGTGCCGGAGTTCACTGGTGCGCTGCTCGACCTTGATCTCCAGGCTGGCGTTGATGGTCTTGAGCTCTTCGTTCTGGCGCAGCACCAGGGCTTCCAGCCGCTTCTTTTCCTTCTCCAGCGCGCTGCGCTCCAGGGCGCCCTGCACGGTGAGGATGATGTCGTTGTCATCCCAGGGTTTGGCGATGTAGCGGTAGATCTCGCCCCGGTTGATGGCACCCATGATGGAGGTGATGTCGGCATAGCCGGTGAGCAGCAGGCGCAGGATGTCGGGCCAGCGCTGGCGCACATGCTCCAGAAACACCACGCCGTCCATCTCGGGCATGCGCATGTCGGAGATCACCAGGTCCACCACCTCGGTTTCCAGCAGGGCCAGCCCGGCCTGGCCACTTTCGGCGGCCAGCACCTGGAAGCCACGCGCCCGGAACAGACGTCGCAGTGCGGACAGAATGCTGGGCTCGTCATCCACGCACAGGATGGTGGTGCGTCGGGGCTGCGTTGTTTCTGGTTCTGGGGCCATTGGTGCTGGACTCCGTTGCAAAGAACTTACCCTCAAATTCGTGAAAACCGTCTGGCTTCCTGGAGCAGGGGCTCCAGATCACCCATTGCCTGCGTGATCTGGTCCAGTGTACCGCCCAGCCGCTGCGCCATCGCAGGAATCAGCTCCTGCAACTGGGGCGTGGCACCGAAATCCATGCCCAGGCGATTGCTGATCTGGTTGGCGGCGTAAACCGCCAACGCCATGTCGCTGCAATCCGGTTCCACACAGTGCTGCTGGCGAATGGCCGCAACCAACACCGCGGGAAAACGCCACTTCTCCAGCAGCATGGCCCCGATCTCGGCGTGGTCCACACCCGCCACTGCCTGCAGGGCCACGTGCAGGGAGGTTTCGTTCCACAGGCCGTACTCCCGCGCCCGCCGGAATTCGGCCGGCATGCACTGGGCCACCACCACCTTGCCAAAGTCGTGCAGCAGGCCGGCAATGAAGAAATCCTGCGGGTCGGCCTGGGTAAACCGGCTCGCCAGCTGGCGCGCCAGGCCCGCCACGGTCAGGGAATGCAACAGGTAACGCTGCCCGTCAAAGCCCGCCAGGGGATTGGTCGGCAGCATGCCCACCGCGGCAATGCTCAGCGCCAGATTCTTGATGGTGTTGAAGCCCAGCAGCACCACGGCGTGGTCAACCGAGATGATTTTCCGGGGCAGGCTGTAGTAGACCGAATTCACCACCCGCAGGATCTTGACGGTGACGATGGGGTCCTTATGAATCACCTCCACCAGCTCCTTGGGGGAGCAGGCGGCATCACCGGTCAGCTTCAGGATGCTCTGCACGCTGACCGGAAAGGCCTGCATCCGCTCCACCGCCGACACCATCGCCCGGGAGAGTTCGGAATGGGCGGGGTCCATGGTGGTGTGCGTGTCGGAAAGCATCGGATGTCCATTTTGCAGCAGGACTGCGCACCCATCAATTGCTACCATAATTATAGCAATACATCCAATATCCACGAGGGCTATGCCCTACTTTCACTCAAAATCATTTGGCTGTTCCCGCTGCCGGTGTAGCCCGGCGGGTCACTGACCGCTGGATATCGCCAACATGCACGGTGCTGATCTGTTCCCCACCCGGCTGCCCGCCGACGGGGCCTGACTGGGTGATATCGGCGAGGGTCACACCGTCGAGTTCGGCCAGGTAGGCGTCCAGCGCCTTGCCAATCACGTTTTTGAGTTTGCAATGGGCACTCAGCGTGCAGGAGTTGCTGGCCGCGTCAAAGCATTCGACCATACGGAAATCGGTTTCGCAGTTGCGCACCACATCGCCAATCCGGATCTCGGCCGCCGGTTTGAGCAGGCGCAGTCCACCGCCCCGCCCCCGCGTCGTCTGCAGGATGCCCTGGCGCGCCAGGTCGTTGACGATCTTCATCAGGTGGTTCTTGGAAACCGCATGGCTTTGCGCTATCTCGGCAATGGTGATCGC
>JAVBYK010000114.1 GCA_030824095.1 bacterium | reverse complement strand
CGGCACACCGTTCTGCAACAACGGCTGCCCGGTCAACAACATCATTCCGGACTTCAACGATCTGGTGTACCGGGGTGACTGGAAGGCTGCGTTCGATACGCTGCATAGCACCAACAACTTCCCCGAGTTCACTGGCCGCATCTGTCCCGCACCCTGCGAGGCCGCCTGCACGCTGAACGTGAATGATGAGGCGGTGGGCATCAAATCCATCGAGCACGCCATCATCGACCGCGGCTGGGCCGAAGGCTGGGTGCTGGCGCAACCTGCCAAAGTGAAGACCGGCAAGACCGTCGCCGTCGTGGGCTCCGGTCCGGCCGGCATGGCAGCCGCCCAGCAACTGGCGCGCGCGGGCCACAGCGTGACCCTGTTTGAAAAGAACGACCGCGTGGGCGGCCTGCTGCGCTATGGCATCCCCGACTTCAAGATGGAGAAGACCCACATCGACCGCCGCGTGGATCAGCTGGTCAAGGAAGGTGTGACGATTCGCACCGGCGTGATGATCGGCGAGCTGCCCAAGGGATCCAAGGTCACCAACTGGGCCAAGGAAAGCATTTCCGCCGCCCAGCTACAGAAAGACTTTGACGCCGTGCTGCTGACCGGTGGCTCCGAGCAGTCGCGCGACCTGCCCGTGCCCGGCCGGGATCTGGACGGGGTCCATTTCGCCATGGAATTCCTGCCCCAGCAGAACAAGGTCAATGCTGGCGACAAGCTCAAGGGCCAGCTGCGCGCCGATGGCAAGCACGTCATCGTCATCGGCGGTGGCGACACCGGCTCCGACTGCGTGGGCACCAGCAACCGCCATGGTGCGGCCAGCGTGACCCAATTCGAGGTCATGCCCCAGCCCCCGGTGGAAGAAAACCGCCCCATGACCTGGCCCTACTGGCCGATCAAGCTGCGTACCAGCTCCAGTCATGACGAGGGTTGCTCGCGTGAATTTGCCATTTCCACCAAGGAATTCATCGGTGAAAAGGGCAAGCTCACCGGCCTGAAGACCGTGCGCGTCGAGTGGAAAGACGGCAAGATGGTCGAAGTTGCCGGCTCCGAGCAGGTGCTCAAGGCCGACCTGGTGCTGCTGGCCATGGGTTTTGTGAACCCGGTTGCCACCATTCTGGAAGGTTTCGGCGTGGAAAAGGATGCCCGCGGCAATGCCAAGGCGAGCACCGATTTCATCGGCGGCTATGCGACCAACGTGCCCAAGGTGTTCGCCGCCGGTGACATCCGCCGCGGCCAGAGCCTGGTGGTGTGGGCCATCCGCGAAGGCCGCCAGGCCGCCCGATCGGTGGACGAGTTCTTGATGGGAAGCAGCGACTTACCCCGGTAATGTTGCCCCAACGCTCGCCCACTGCGTGTGGCTTGCTGCCCCCCAAGGGGGCCATAGTCGCCTTGGGGCGGCCCGGCGGCGTCTTGTGGCCGAAACACAGGGTTTACCTTAATCCTTTATCATTCAGAAGCCGGAAATAGCCCGGCTTTTGTTTTTTATGGCCCCAACCCCTTCCACATCGCTAGTAGAACTGCGCCACCTGACTTTCGGGTATGGCGAGCGCGTCATCCTGGACGATGTGTCGCTGAACGTGCCGCGTGGCAAGGTGACGGCACTGATGGGCGCGTCGGGCGGTGGGAAAACCACGATCCTGCGGTTGATTGGCGGCCAGAATCGGGCGCAATCCGGGCAGATGCTGTTCGATGGCCAGGATGTGACCCTGATGAACCAGTCCCAGGTCTATGCCGCACGGCGGCGCATGGGCATGCTGTATCAGTTTGGCGCCTTGTTTGCGGACATGAGTGTGTTTGACAATGTGGCCTTTCCGCTACGCGAGCACACCGACCTGAGCGAGGGCATGATTCGGGACATCGTGCTCATGAAGCTCAATGCTGTCGGCCTGCGTGCCGCGCGCGACCTGATGCCCAGCGCACTGGCGGGTGGCATGGCGCGGCGGGTTGCACTGGCGCGCGCGATTGCGTTGGACCCCGAGTTGGTGATGTACGACGAGCCGTTTACCGGCATCGATCCGATTTCGGTCGGTACTTCGGCACAGCTCATTCGCACGCTCAACGACACCATGGGCCTGACCAGTCTTTTTGTCTCGCATGAGCTGGAGCAGACATTCGCCATTGCGGATCACGTCATCATTCTGGCCAATGGCAAGCTCGCGGCGCAGGGCACCCCGCAGGATGTGTTGCACAGCACCGATCCACTGGTGTACCAGTATGTGAACGCTCTGCAGGAAGGGCCGGTGCGTTTCCACTACCCGGCAACCACCGTGGAAGATGATTTTGGTGCCGCCAGCGGGGCCGGGCCACAGAAATTCGGAGCGTCGCAATGACTTGGTACAAACCCGCCGACGTGGGATTCGCCACACGGAGCAAGCTCGCGGACCTCGGTTACGGTGCGCGTCTGTTTTTCCGGTTGTTGCTGGCAGCGCTTCCAACCTTCCGCCGCTTTGGCCTGGTTCGCGATCAAATGCATTTCTTGGGCAACTATTCGCTGGCCATCATTGCAGTGTCGGGGCTGTTCGTCGGATTTGTGTTCGGTCTGCAGGGCTATTACACGCTGCAGCGCTATGGCTCATCCGAGGCGCTGGGTCTGCTGGTCACACTGAGCCTGGTGCGTGAACTGGGTCCCGTGGTCACCGCGCTGCTGTTTGCGGGGCGCGCAGGCACCTCGCTGACCGCCGAAATTGGTCTGATGAAGGCCGGCGAACAGATCAGCGTCATGGAAATGATGGCGGTGGACCCCATTCAGCGGGTCTTGGCGCCGCGCTTCTGGGCGGGCGTGGTGGTCATGCCGCTGCTGGCCGCCGTGTTCAGCGCCATGGGCGTCATCGGCGGCTGGGTGGTGGGCGTTTTGATGATTGGTGTGGATGCCGGTTCGTTCTGGAGCCAGATCCAGGGCGGAGTCGACGTCTGGCAGGATGTGGGCAACGGCGTCATCAAGAGCGTCGTCTTCGGATTGACGGTCACGTTCATTGCCGTGTTTCAGGGTTTTGAGGCGCAGGCAACACCCGAGGGGGTGGCCAGTGCGACCACCCGGACGGTGGTGGTGGCTTCGCTGGCCGTACTGGGTCTGGACTTCATCCTGACCGCAATGATGTTTACGATTTAGACGAAAGGTGTTGCATGCAACGCTCAAAGAATGATGTGTGGGTGGGGATGTTTGTGATCATCGGGGCGGTCGCCATCCTGTTTTTGGCACTCCAGTCGGCCAATCTGCTGTCGTTGAATTTTCAGTCCACCTACCGGGTGTCGGCCAAGTTTGAGAACGTGGGCGGTCTCAAGCCCAAAGCTGCCGTGCGCAGTGGCGGCGTGGTTGTCGGTCGCGTGGAGTCGCTGACGTTTGATGACAAGTCCTTCCAGGCACGTGTGACCCTGGCTCTGGAGAGCCGCTACGCCTTTCCCAAGGACAGCTCGCTGAAGATCCTGACCAGCGGCTTGCTGGGCGAGCAGTACATCGGCATTGAAGCCGGCGCGGCGGATACCAATCTGGTGGCCGGTGATGTCATTGGCGCCACCCAATCGGCCGTTGTGCTGGAAAACCTGATCAGCCAATTCCTTTACAGCAAGGCCGCCGAGGGCAGCAACAGTGGGTCGGAGAAGAAATGAGTGAAGTGCAAACATCCGTGGCCAAGGAACGGCTGCGCCACTGGACCGCCAGGCCGGGCCGCGTGGTCCGTTGGGGGCTGCTGGCAGCGGTCGTAATGCTGCAGGCCTGTGCCACCGTTGCCAATCCGGACCCGAGAGATCCCATGGAGTCGTGGAATCGGGGTGTTTTCCAGTTCAATGATGCGGTGGATCGTGCCGTGGTCAAGCCAGTGGCCACCGCATACCGCGATGTCCTGCCACATTGGATGCGTACCGGCGTCAATAACTTCTTTGGCAACCTGGAAGACTTCTGGTCCGGCGTCAACAACGCGCTGCAATTGCGTGGGCGTGATACGGCAGACAGTTTCGGGCGTGTGCTGATCAACACCACCATGGGCCTGGGTGGCTTGCTGGATGTCGCCAGCGAGATGAATATGGAACGGCACTCCGCCAATTTCGGTCTGACGCTGGGACGATGGGGCGTGGGCCCGGGGCCTTTCGTGGTCATTCCGTTCCTCGGTTCTTCCACCCTGCGAGACACGGTGGCGCTGTCGGTCGATATCCCGGCGAACCCGGTGCGGCGCGTGGAGGACAACCCCACCCGCGACGGCCTGACCCTGTTGAATCTGATCGATACACGGGCCACTTACCTGCGAGCCGGCGAAGTGGTCGAGGATGCAGCACTGGACAAATACAGTTTCACCCGCGATGCCTTCCTGCAGCGGCGGCGCAATCTGGTGTACGACGGAAACCCGCCGGAAGAAGATTTGCCGCCGGAGCCCGCTTCCGCGCAGTGATCGCGGTGCAGGCATCACACCCGATAATGCAACCTTCTGAAGGGATTGGAATATGAGCACGAAGCGAAATTTCTTGCGCCAGCTGCTGGCAACCGTGGCTGTAATGGCCTTCACTCTGGTGGGAACGACCGCGCGCGCCGAAGACGAGATGCCCGATGCGCTGATCAAGCGCCTGTCCGCCGATGTGCTGGAAACCATCAAGAACGACAAGGCCATCCGCGCCGGTGACATGGCCAAGGTGATCGCCTTGGTTGATTCGCGCATCATGCCCAATGTCAACTTCCAGCGCATGACCGCATCGGCCGTAGGCCCCGCATGGCGCCAGGCCACACCCGAGCAACAGAAGCGCCTGCAGGAAGAATTCAAGACACTGTTGGTGCGTACCTACGCGGGTGCTCTGGCCCAGGTGACGGACCAGACCATCACCATGAGGCCGCTGCGTGCCGCGCCGGAGGACAAGGAAGTGCTGGTGCGCTCCGAAATCAAGGGTGGCGGCGACACCATCCAGCTGGACTACCGCCTGGAAAAAACGCCAGGGCAGGGCGCTGGCTGGCGCATCTACAACCTCAACGTGCTGGGCGTGTGGCTGGTGGAGACCTACCGTAGCCAGTTTGCGCAGGAAATCAATGCCAAGGGTGTTGACGGACTGATTGCTACCCTGACCGAACGCAACAAGGCCAACGGCAAAAAGGCCTGATGTGCTGAGCCTGCCCGTCGAGTTGACCCACGATCAGGCCAAGGCCTGCCTGGCACAGCTGGTGGCGGGGGTTGATGCAGAAGCCTCTCCCGTGATCGTGAACGCCCAGCCCTTGCAGCGGTTTGATTCGTCGGCCCTGGCAGTCTTGCTGGAGTTGCGCCGAACCTGCATCAAGGCCGGCAAGACCCTGGAAGTGCAGGGACTGCCGCCACATTTGGGCGATTTGGCCACTTTGTACGGAATTGAGGGGCTGCTGCCCCGTACCTGATCCGTGGCCGCCTAAAATGGCGGTTCTCCATGTCTGCCATCTCCTTCCAGTCCGTTTCCAAGTCCTATCCATCGCCGCGCGGCCCCCATGGCGCCACGTTTCTGGCGCTGGACAACGTGCAGCTCGATATCGAAGAAGGTGAGTTCTTCGGCCTGCTGGGGCCCAATGGCGCGGGCAAGACCACCATGATCAGCATCCTGGCTGGCCTGACGCGTGCCACCAGCGGTCGGGTTACGGTCCAGGGCTTTGACGTGCAGGCCGACTATGCCCAGGCACGGCGCAAGCTGGGCATCGTGCCGCAGGAACTGGTGTTCGACCCTTTCTTCAATGTACGTGAGGCGCTGCGCTTTCAGTCCGGCTATTTCGGCATCAAGAAGAACGATGCCTGGATTGATGAGCTGCTCGACAGCCTGGGCCTGGCCGACAAGGCGGGTGCCAACATGCGCCAGCTCTCGGGTGGCATGAAGCGCCGAATGCTGGTGGCCCAGGCCCTGGTGCACAAACCGCCTGTCATCGTGCTGGACGAACCCACTGCCGGCGTGGACGTGGAGTTGCGCCAGACGCTGTGGCAATTCATTTCCTCGCTGAACAAACAGGGCAACACCGTCCTGTTGACCACCCACTATCTGGAAGAGGCCGAGGCCCTGTGCGGGCGCATCGCCATGCTCAAGTCCGGCCGCATCGTGGCTCTGGACCGCACCAGCGATCTGCTCAAGGCGGCATCGGGCAATGTGCTGCGTTTCAAGACCACTGGTGATTTACCGCCGGCCCTGGCCGCCCGCGCCCGCGTGACCGGCAGTGTCGTGCAGTTGCCGGCCCATAACGCGCTGGAAATCGAGCAGTACCTGGCGGCCGTGCGTGAGTCCGGCCTGGTCGTCGAAGATGTGGAAATGCGCAAGGCCGACCTGGAAGATGTGTTCATCGACATCATGAATCGGCACGCACCTGCCAAACCTGCGGTGGCAGCACTATGACCGGCTGGAAGGCGCTTTTTTACAAGGAAGTCTGGCGCTTCTGGAAGGTCGGTTTCCAGACGGTCGCCGCGCCGGTGCTTACCGCCATGATGTACTTGCTGATCTTCGGCCATGTGCTGGAAGACCACGTCAAGGTGTACGACACTATCGGCTACACGGCGTTTCTGATTCCCGGGCTGGTGATGATGAGCGTGTTGCAGAACGCATTTGCCAACAGCTCCTCGTCCCTGATACAGAGCAAGATCATGGGCAACCTGGTCTTTCTGCTGCTCACACCACTGTCCCACTGGAGCTGGTTTGTGGCTTATGTGGGCTCATCCATCGTGCGCGGGCTGGTCGTCGGGCTGGGTGTGCTCCTGGTGGCGGCCTGGTTTGCGCCCTTGGGTTACGTCGCGCCGGTGTGGATCGTGGTGTTTGCCGTATTGGGCGCCGCCCTGATGGGCGCCTTGGGGCTGATTGCCGGTCTATGGGCCGAGAAGTTTGACCAACTGGCGGCGTTCCAGAACTTTGTGATCATGCCCATGACTTTCCTCAGTGGCGTGTTCTACTCCATCCAGTCGCTGCCTGGCTTCTGGCAGGGCGCGAGCCACCTCAACCCGTTTTTCTACATGATCGACGGATTCCGCTACGGCTTCTTTGGTGTCAGCGATGCCTCACC
>JAVBYK010000448.1 GCA_030824095.1 bacterium | reverse complement strand
GAGTCTTCGGTGGGCGTGGTGATGGCCTCGTCAAACGCGTTGGTGTGCAGGCTGTTGCAGTTGTCGTAAATGGCAATCAGCGCCTGCAGCGTGGTGCGGATGTCGTTGAACTGGATCTCCTGCGCGTGCAGGCTGCGGCCACTGGTTTGAATGTGGTACTTGAGCTTCTGGCTGCGCTCATTCGCGCCATACTTTTCCTTCATCGCCACGGCCCAGATGCGGCGCGCGACGCGGCCCATGACGGTGTACTCCGGGTCCATGCCGTTGGAGAAGAAGAAGCTCAGGTTGGGCGCGAAGTCGTCAATGTGCATGCCGCGCGCCAGATACGCCTCCACCAAGGTGAAACCATTGGACAGGGTGAATGCCAACTGGCTGATCGGATTGGCGCCGGCTTCGGCAATGTGGTAGCCGCTGATGGACACCGAGTAGAAATTGCGCACGTTGTGGTGCACAAAATACTCGGCAATGTCGCCCATCACCTTCAATGAAAACTCGGTCGAGAAGATACAGGTGTTCTGGCCCTGGTCTTCTTTCAGGATGTCGGCCTGCACCGTGCCGCGCACATTGGCCAGCACCCACTCGCGAATCTTTTCAGTCTCGGTGTCGGTGGGTTCGCGACCGTTGTCGGTTTTAAATTTTTCCAGGTTCTGGTCAATGGCCGCATTCATGAACATGGCCAGGATGCTGGGCGCGGGCCCGTTGATGGTCATGGACACGCTGGTGGCCGGGTTGCACAGATCGAAGCCGCTGTACAGCACCTTCAGATCGTCCAGCGTGGCAATGGACACGCCAGAGTTGCCGACCTTGCCATAGATGTCCGGACGCGGATCGGGGTCGTTGCCGTAGAGCGTGACCGAGTCAAACGCGGTAGACAGGCGCTTGGCCGCCATGCCACTAGACAGCAGCTTGAAGCGTCGGTTGGTGCGGAAGGCGTCGCCCTCACCAGCGAACATGCGGGTCGGGTCCTCGCCCTCGCGCTTGAAAGCAAAGGTGCCGGCGGTGTACGGGTAGCTGCCGGGCACGTTGTCCAGCATCAGCCACTTCAAAATCTCGCCATGGTCTTCATAGGTGGGCAGGGCCACCTTGCGGATCGTGGTGCCGGACAGGGACTTGGTGGTCAGCGCGGTGCGCAGTTCCTTGTCGCGGATCTTGACGACGTATTCGTCACCGGCGTAGGCCTTCTGCATTTCGGGCCACTGGGACACCAGCTTTTTCGCGGACGGGTCCTGGCGCTCGCTGCGCTCGGTGGCCAGGCGCAGCACCGTGTTCTTGGCGCCGTCACGGGTGGCATCGTCGTCTTGCAGCATGCGTGCGGATTCGCTCAGCTGCTGGATCTCGCGCGCCAGACGGGCCTGGGCGCGGGCGTGCTGCTTGTAGCCGCGCACGGTGTCGGTGATCTCGGCCAGGTAGCGGGTGCGCGCGGCGGGCACCACCGGCGTCTGGTTACTGCTGTGGCGCACACTGACCCTGGGCAGCACGCCACCGCCGGTCACTGGCAGGCCCAGCTCCTGCAGACGGGGCAGCAGCGCCTGGTACAGAGCGGTGACGCCGTCGTCGTTGAAGCGCGCGGCCATGGTGCCGAACACCGGCATCTGCTCAGGCGGTGTGGTCCAGGCTTCCTTGTTGCGCTGCACCTGCTTGGCCACGTCGCGCAACGCATCGCTGGCACCCTTGCGGTCAAACTTGTTGATGGCTACAAACTCGGCAAAGTCCAGCATGTCGATTTTTTCCAGCTGGCTTGCCGCGCCGAACTCGGGCGTCATCACATACATGGGGATATCGACCAGCGGCACGATGGCCGCATCGCCCTGGCCAATGCCGGAAGTCTCGACGATGATGGCATCAAAGCCCGCCACCTTGCAGGCGGCAATCACGTCCGGCAGGGCCTGGCTGATCTCGGAGCCAAAGTCGCGCGTGGCCAGGCTGCGCATGAAGACGCGCTCGCCGTTTTGCCAGGGGCCGATGGCATTCATGCGGATGCGGTCACCCAACAGCGCACCGCCACTCTTGCGGCGCGACGGGTCAATGCTGATCAGCGCCACGCGCAGGGCGTCACCCAGGTCCAGGCGCAAACGGCGAATCAGCTCGTCGGTGAGGGACGACTTGCCCGCACCGCCGGTGCCGGTAATGCCCAGCACGGGAATCTTTTTGCTGGCAGCCTGCGCACGGATGGCGGGGCTCAGCGGGTGCTTTTCTCCCAAGGCCTCCAGCCCGGTGATGAGCTGGGCCAGCGCGCGCCACGATTGGGTGGTGTGGCCACCAATGGCGTCCAGCGTGGTGGGCGCGAAATCGGTCAGATCCTTGTCGCAGCGCATCACCATCTCGCCGATCATGCCGGCCAGGCCCATGCGCTGGCCGTCTTCAGGGCTGTAGATACGGGTCACGCCATAGCCCTGGAGTTCGGCAATCTCGCTGGGCACAATCACGCCGCCGCCGCCGCCAAACACCTGGATGTGGGCGCCACCGCGTTGCTTGAGCAGGTCCACCATGTACTTGAAATACTCGACGTGGCCGCCCTGGTAGGAGCTGATGGCAATGCCCTGCGCGTCTTCCTGCAGGGCTGCGGTGACGACCTCGTCCACGCTGCGGTTGTGGCCCAGGTGGATCACCTCGGCGCCCATGCCCTGCAGAATGCGGCGCATGATGTTGATGGCCGCGTCGTGTCCGTCAAACAGGCTGGCGGCGGTCACAAACCGGACCTTGTTGGTGGGGCGGTAGTTGGCCAGGGCTTTGAATTCGGCGGACAGATTGGTCATGAAGCGCTCCTAGATCACCACACTGTATTCCGTGCGGTTGACGTTTACGTAAACGTCAACTGTAAACGATTTGTCCCAACACTGCCTTACACGCAACCCGTTCACCCCAGTGCCGACACCACCCAAATCCATTAAAGTGGGCCCCGCGACCGCAAACGGCAGCGCACTTGCCAGAGAGAACACCATGCAACCGATACAGCTTTTTGATCCGGCGTCCAGCACCTACACCTATGTGGTGTTCGACCAGACCACCCGGGACGCCGTCATTATTGATCCGGTCGATGAACAACTGGAGCGCGATCTGGCGGTGTTGCGCCAATACGGCCTCAAGCTGCTGTGGACGGTGGAAACCCACGCCCACGCCGACCACATCACCAGTGCCGGTCTACTGGCCGAGCACACCGGCGCCAGGACGGCGGCCCCCAGCGGCTGCGGCATCACCACGGCAGCGGTGCAACTGGAAGACGGCAGCGTGCTGCGCTTTGGCAACGAGGAGCTCAAGGCCCTGCACACACCCGGCCACACCAGCGGCAGCATGTGCTACCGCTGGCGCGACCATGTCTTCACCGGCGACACCCTGCTGATCAGCGGCTGTGGCCGCACGGATTTCCAGTCCGGCAGCGCCGAGGCGATGTACCACAGCCTGACCCAGGTGCTGTTCAAGCTGCCTGACGCCACCACGGTCTGGCCCGGCCACGACTACCACGGACACACCCACTCCACGATTGGCGCCGAGCGCGCCAGCAACCCGCGTGTGGCCGGCAAGACACTGGAGGAGTTTATGGCCATCATGCAGGCGCTGAACCTGCCCCGTCCCAAGCGCATGGATGAGGCCGTGCCCGCCAACCAGACCTCGGGCATGCGCCACGACGCCGGCGGCGGTACCGCCCATGCCGTGCTGCCAGCCCCCGGCTATGCGGGCGATATTTCCTCCACGCTGGCCTACGCCTGGTGGCAGGCCGGCGACGCGGTGCTGGTGGATGTGCGCACCGATGCCGAGCGGGAATGGGTGGGCTTTGTGCCGGGCGCCATTGCGCTGGCCTGGAAGCAGTGGCCGGGCATGGCCATGAACCCCGGCTTTGACAGCGGCTTGCTGGCAGCCGTGCCACCCGGCAAAAAAGTGGTGCTGCTGTGCCGCAGCGGCGTGCGCTCGGTCGCGGCGGCCAAGCGTGCCACCGAACTCGGCCTGGAGGCCTACAACATCCTGGAAGGCTTTGAAGGCGACCCGGATGCCCAGGCCCACCGCGGCAACAAGGGCGGCTGGCGCCTGCGGGGACTGCCCTGGCGACAGGGATAATGGAGCATGACCTTTCTTGCCCTGGATATCGGCAATACGCGCCTCAAATGGGCGCAATATGCTTCCCCCCGACCCGACGCCCTGCTGCTGGCCCAAGGCGCCGAGTTTCTGGAAAACATTGACAAGCTCTCCGAAGGTGCCTGGCGTGGCCTGAAGGCGCCCCAGCAGATCCTGGGCTGCGTGGTGGCGGCCGATGCCGTCAAACGCCGCCTGCAGGAGCAGATGGAGCTGTGGGATGTGTCACCGCAATGGATCGTGGCCAGCGAGGCCGAGGCCGGCCTGCGCAATGGCTACGACCACCCCACCCGGCTGGGCGCGGACCGCTGGGTGGCCATGATCGGCGCCTACCACCGCATGCTGTCGCAAGGCGAGCCCCGGCCCATGGTGGTGGTCATGGTGGGCACGGCGGTCACGGTCGAGGCGGTGGACGCCAGCGGCAAGTTTCTGGGCGGTCTGATCCTGCCCGGCCACGGCATCATGCTGCGCGCGCTGGAGTCCGGCACCGCCGGCCTGCACGTCCCCACCGGCGAGGTGCGCGAGTTCCCGACCAATACCAGTGATGCGCTGACCAGCGGCGGCACCTTTGCCATTGCCGGCGCGGTGGAACGCATGGTGCAGCATGTGCGCGCCCATTGCGGGGCCGAGCCCCTGTGCATCATGACGGGCGGCGCGGGCTGGAAGATGGCACCCAGCATGACACGGCCGTTCGAGCTGGTGGACAACCTGATTTTTGACGGCCTGCTGCAGCTGGCAGCCGTGCGCTTTCCGGCGTAACCGGAACGGGTTGCGAGGCGACCCGCTTCAGGTCGAGCGGTGTAAGCTGTTGGCATGCATCAACATTTGACGTGTAGGGTACGGCGGATTGCCGGAGCAATTCTGGTTGCGGCGACGGTCATTGCAGGGTGTTCGAAACAGCCGCAACCCGTACCTGCGGAGTATGTCCTCCCGATTCCCATCGGAGATGCGCTCGAAACAACGGGGACGCATGGCATCGTCCCGTCGATCGGCAAGTGGATGGTTGCACCGTCCGGGCAGGTTGCAAACTGGTTGGGGCAACGCGTGGATGGCAAGGAGATTTACGAGCCCATCAATGTGATCCTGTTCGACCCGATTGCCAAGACGGCGGTCGAGGCACAGGATCGACTGGTCGCGGCCAGCACCGCCGCCAACTTTCCGGCACGCAGTGGCCATTCGTCAGGGTATGGTGCCATCATCGATGGGGCGGTTTACCCCGAACTTCCCTGGGGTCCGGGAAACGCGTTCTCCGATGAGCCCTTTGTGCTCTCCAACAACCATGGCCGGATTTTTGGTCCGCACCAATTGCCAACGGGCTGGCTCTTTGTCGGTGCATTCAGCAGGGAAGCCATCGCGCCGACGGAACAGGTCAAACACAGCTATGAATCCTTGAACCGATCCCGCGACGCGTTTGCGCACGGCATGGTCACGCGTGCGAACTACCGCATCGCTTCCTTTATCAGTCTCGGCAATACCATCCTGGATCAACCTTCAAGGGGAACCGGCGACCACGACGGGATCGCCATCCTGCTGGAAGCCACGCGCTGAACCAAACGGATGGTTTCGGTTAAGGCCAGTCTTGCTGTGTCAGCAATGCGGGCACACTTCGCGGCCAAGCCCCCGGCATCGTCACTAGATGTCGAGGAGCTGGGAGAAGTCGGTATCGGTGGAGCGGCGGCGCTCGACGCCTACGACGGAACTGGACTCGAACATGTGGTCCACCACCACCGCTGCGGACTCACCCGGCAGGGGGCCGCTGAGCAGGGCACGGTCCACCATGCGCTGCAGCAGTATGCGGGCCACTTCCGGGCTTTCGCCATGCAGGTCAAACGTGGCGGTGACGGTCAACCGGACCGAGGTCAGGTCGGGCACGCGCTCGGGAGTCCGCTGAACCAGCGCCGTGTCCTGCAGCACCGTGCCGTCATCGGCCACAAACAGCACGCGCGCTGGCACCTTGGGGGACAGCACATGGGACAGACCCTCGGTGTTGACGACCAGCATCGTGCCATTGCGAAAATCCCGCGCCCAGGCAGTCTTGCCACCCTGGAACCCGCGGATCGAAAAGCCGTACTCGCGCGGCGACACAAAAAAGCGCCCGGTTGCATCAACGGCCGGATCGTCCACCTCAACATCGTCGTGAACGAACACATAGCGCGTCACACCGGGCGAGATCTGTCGCTTGACCGCCTCTTCCAGTCCCTGGGGTTTCTCCCGGGAACTCAATTCACTCCAGCTCGTCATGACCTGCTCCCTTTGCCCCTTGATATCGCACCATAATACCGTTCCTATCGCGAAAGCCAAGCCTCTGCCAGGCGCACCCAGTAGGTTGCGCCCAGGGGAATCAGCCGGTCGTTGAAGTCGTAACTCGGGTTATGCAGCATGCAGGGGCCGCCGCCATGGCCCATGTCCCGGTGGCCGCCGTCGCCATTGGCAATGAAGCAGTAGCAGCCGGGCTTTTCCATCAGCATGTAGGCAAAATCTTCGGCGCCCATGGTCGGCTCCTGTGCCTGCACCCGCTCCTCGCCAACGATGCCTGCCATCACCCCGCGGGCGAATTCCGCCTCCGCATGGGAATTGATGGTGGGCGGGTAGTTGCGAAGAAACTCGAAGCTGCACTCCATCCCAAAGGCTGCCGCCGTATGCTGGGCAATATCGCGCATGCGCTGCTCGATCATGTCCAGCACCTCAATCGAGAACGTGCGCACCGTTCCCTGCAGCTCGCAGCTGTCGGGAATCACATTGGTGGCCTCGCCGGCGTGGATCATCGTGACCGAGATCACCCCGGCGTCAATCGGTTTCTTGTTGCGGCTGATGATGGTCTGGAAGGCCTGCACCATCTGGCAGGCCACCGGCACCGGGTCCAGCGCGTTGTGCGGCATGGCGGCGTGGCCACCCTTGCCGCGGATGGTGATCTTGAACTCGTTGCTCGACGCCAT
>JAVBYK010000138.1 GCA_030824095.1 bacterium | reverse complement strand
GCGGGATTTCCGGCCGGGCGCAAGTGGCGCATCGTGCGGGAGCAACCCGCCCCCAGGATGTTCGCCATCAACATCGACGAGGGCGAGCCCGGCACCTTCAAGGACCGCCACTACCTGGAACGCGACCCGCACCGTTTTCTGGAAGGCTTGCTGATCGCCGCCCAGGTGGTGGGCGCCGAGCGTTGCGTGATCTACCTGCGCGATGAATACCACCAGTGCCGCACCATCCTGCAGCGCGAACTGGCCGCCCTGCAAGATTGCCCGCCCTGCCCGCTGCCGGAGATCGAGCTGCGCCGCGGCGCCGGCGCCTATGTCTGCGGCGAAGAGTCGGCCATGATCGAAAGCATTGAAGGCAAGCGCGGCGAGCCGCGCATGCGCCCGCCTTACATCGCAGAAGTAGGCCTGTTTGGCCGGCCCACGCTGGAGCACAACTTCGAGACACTGTACTGGGTGCGTGACATCGTGGAAAAAGGCCCGCAGTGGTTCAGCGGCTTTGGCCGCCATGGGCGCACAGGGCTGCGCAGTTTTAGCGTCAGCGGTCGCGTGAAGCAACCTGGCGTCAAGCTGGTGCCCGCCGGCATCACGGTGCAGGAACTGATCGACGAACACTGCGGCGGCATGCTGGACGGCCACACGCTGTACGCCTATCTGCCGGGTGGCGCATCCGGCGGCATCCTGCCCGCGCGGCTGAACCAGATTCCGTTGGACTTTGACACGCTGCAACCTTATGGCTGTTTCATCGGCTCCGGCGCCGTCATCGTGCTCAGCCAGCATGACCGCGCCCGCGACGCCGCACTGAACGCCATGCGCTTCTTCGCCGCCGAGAGCTGCGGCCAGTGCACGCCCTGCCGCGTGGGCACGGCCAAGGCCGCCACGCTGATGGAGGCGCCGGTGTGGGACACCGTGACGCTGGAGGACCTGAACCAGGTCATGGTGGACGCATCGATCTGCGGGCTGGGTCAGGCTGCGCCGAATGTGGTGCGCTGTGTGCAGCTCTACTTTGCAGATGAAGTGGGAGGTGCAGCATGAATAAGCCTTCAATACCCTTCACGCTGGACGGCCAGACCGTCGAAGCCCAGGCTGGCGAGAGCATTCTGCAGGCGGCCAAGCGGCATGGGGTGGAGATTCCGCACCTGTGTTTTACCGAGGGGCTGCGCGCCGACGGCAACTGCCGCGCCTGTGTGGTCGAGATCGCCGGTGAGCGGGTGCTGAGCCCGAGTTGCTGTCGGAATGTCACCGCTGGCATGGACGTTCAGACCGGCAGTAAGCGGGCGCGCAAAAGCCAGAAGATGGTGGTGGAGCTGCTGCTGTCCGATATGCCGGATGTGGGGTACAAGTGGAACGACGACAACGCTTCACCAGCCGCCGGCTCGGCCCCGGCAGGGGGTATGCCGAGAACCGATTTCTGCTCGCAGTATGAGGAGCCCGGCATACCCCCTGCCGGGGCAGCGCACACTAACAGTTTTGGACAGCACGGGGAACTCAGTAACTGGGCGGATCGCTTGAGCGTTTCGGTGCGGCCTGCCTTGAAGGCACTGCGACGTGATCAACCAGCCCCTGACCTGTCGCATCCGGCCATGGCCGTCAACCTCGACGCCTGCATCCAGTGCACGCGCTGCGTTAGGGCCTGCCGTGAGGCGCAGGTCAATGGCGTCATCGGCACCACGCACCGCGGCGCGCACAGTCAGATCGCGTTCGACCTGAATGACCCCATGGGTGCCAGCACCTGCGTGGCCTGTGGCGAATGTGTGCAGGCATGCCCCACGGGCGCCTTGATGCCCAAAACCCAGATCGGCTCGCAGGCGGTGGACCGCAAGGTGGACTCGGTCTGCCCGTTCTGCGGCGTGGGCTGCCTGATAACCTACAACGTGCGTGACAACACCATCGTCAGCGTGGACGGGCGCGACGGCCCTGCCAACCACGGGCGGCTGTGCGTCAAGGGGCGCTTTGGCTTTGACTATGTACACAACCCGCAACGCCTGACCGTGCCGCTGATCCGCAAGCCCGGTGTGCCCAAAGACCCGGCGGCGCTACAGGACCTCAACCGCAACACCGCCGACTGGTCTGCCGTATTCCGCGAAGCCACCTGGGACGAGGCACTGGCGCTGGCCGCCGGCGGCCTCAAAGACCTGCGCGATGCGCACGGCCCCAAGGCGCTGGCCGGCTTTGGCTCGGCCAAGGGCAGCAACGAGGAGGCCTACCTGTTCCAGAAGCTGGTGCGCACCGGCTTTGGCTCCAACAACGTGGACCACTGCACCCGTCTGTGCCATGCCAGCAGCGTGGCGGCCTTGCTGGAAGGCGTGGGTTCTGGCTCTGTCACCAACCAGGTGAATGACGTCGAGCATTCGGACCTGATCTTTGTGATTGGCTCCAACCCCAGCAACAACCACCCCGTGGCCGCCACCTGGATCAAGAACGCAGCCCAGCGCGGCGCGAAGGTGGTGCTGGCTGATCCGCGCGTTACGGATATTGGCAAACACACCTGGCGCACGCTGCAGTTCCGCGCCGACACGGACGTGGCCCTGCTCAACGCGCTGATCCACACCATCATTGAAGAGAACCTGGTGGACGAGTCCTTTGTGGCGCAGCGCGCCAGCAACTACCAGGCACTCAAGGACAACGTCAAGGGCTATAGCCCCGAGGCCATGGCGCCGATTTGCGGCATTGCGGCCCAGACGCTGCGCGAAGTGGCGCGCGCCTATGCCACCGCCAAGAGCGCCATGATCCTGTGGGGCATGGGCGTGAGCCAGCACGTGCATGGCACGGACAATGTGCGCTGCCTGATCGCGCTGGCCACCGTGGCCGGGCAGATCGGCAAGCCGGGCTCGGGCCTGCACCCGCTGCGCGGACAGAACAATGTGCAGGGCGCCAGCGATGCAGGCTTGATCCCGATGATGTACCCCAACTACCAGCGCGTGACCGACCAGGCCGCGCACGACTGGTTTGAAGAGTTCTGGGGCACCAAGCTGGACAACCAGCCGGGCTACACGGTGGTGGAGATCATGGGCAAGATCCTGGCGCCCGAGAGCGACCCACACAAAGTCTGGGGCATGTTCATCATGGGCGAGAACCCCGCCATGAGCGACCCCAACCTGAACCACACCCGCCACGCGCTGGCGAGCCTCCAACACCTGGTGGTGCAGGACATCTTCATGACCGAGACCGCCTGGCTGGCCGATGTGGTACTGCCGGCCAGCGCCTGGCCCGAGAAGACTGGCACGGTCAGCAACACCGACCGCATGGTGCAGTTGGGCAAACGCGCCATTGATCCACCCGGCCAGGCGAAGGCCGACCTGTGGATCATCCAGCAGATCGCGCGCGGGATGGGCTTGGACTGGAGCTACGAAGACGATAGCGCGCTACGCAATACCGACGAGGGCTACCACGGTGTTGAGCTGGTATACGAGGAAATGCGCCAGGCCATGCTTGCGGCCATCGGTGGCATCACCTGGGAGCGGCTCCAGGCGCAGTCCAGCGTCACCTACCCCTGCCACAGCGCGGATGACCCCGGTGAGCCCACCGTGTTCAAGGACCACGTGGCCACTGCGGACGGACGCATCCACCTGGTGCCGGCCGACATCATTCCCGCCAACGAGCGCCCCGATGCGGACTACCCCTTTGTGCTGATCACCGGCCGCCAGCTAGAGCACTGGCACACCGGCAGCATGACCCGGCGCAGCGCGGTGCTGGACGCACTGGAACCCACCGCCACCGCCAGCCTGTGCGGCCACGACCTGCAGGCGCTGGGCCTGCAGCCCGGCGACGTGATGACCGTGCGCTCGCGGCGCGGCCAGGTCACACTGCAAGTGCGCCAGGACGATGGCACACCGGTGGGCGCCGTGTTCATCCCCTTCGCCTATTACGAGGCCGCCGCCAACCTGATGACCAATCCGGCACTGGACCCGTTTGGCAAGATTCCGGAGTTCAAATATTGCGCGGTGGCTGTTCAGCGGGGTGGCACGCTGCCCGCGTCTGCTGGGTACAGGGTCGGGGGTGACGATAGGTAGCGGCCTGGGTTGCGAGCCCGGGCACGCGAAGTCCAGTGGCGCGGATGTTGGAAAGGCGCTTTCACGACTGACAAGCCACAAGTAGGATCAGTGCACTGAACTGTTCTTTACCTCATACATTGCCGCATCTGCTTCCTTGAGGATTTGATCGGGATCCATGTCCCCCCCGAGAAGCAGTTTGATTCCAACGCTGGCAGAACCTTGGTGATGAATATTGTCGAACACATATTCCACACTCAAGGTGGAGCGAATCTTCTGGAGAACGGATTCGGCATACTGTGCTGCCCGCTCAGCGTCAGCACCCAAGCCGGAGAGCAATACGATGAACTCATCGCCTCCAAGTCGGGCGACCGTATCCGAATCACGCACAACACCTTGCAAACGGCTGGCAACCTCAACGAGCATTTGGTCACCAATGTCGTGGCCATAGGTATCGTTCAACCGTTTGAATTTATCCAAGTCAATGAACAGAACGGCCAAGTAGCTTTTCTCACGCTTGCCAACACGCAGTGCCTGTTTCAACCGATCAAGCAGCAACCGACGGTTTGGTAGCCGCGTGAGGGAATCATGGAATGCAAAATGCCGCAGTTCTTCCTCAAGGCGTTTGCGGTCCGTCAGATCGAGGAATTGAATCAGCAAATGATCTTGACCTTTCAGGTGCCTTGGCAGGATTCGATACTCAAACCACACATCCTTGCCAAATGAGGTAACCGTGTGGGCTTCTCGCTGTTGGGAAGTATGGAGCTTCAGAGCCGCCAGGCAATCACCGAACAGGCTAGTCTCTTGCCACGCTGGAATAGCGTTGAAATTTTGCGCCAGTAGTGCCTCTCGTGAGGCTCCTACAAATCTTGCGTAGGCCTCATTCGCCATCACACATTGGCCACTCTCGGCATAAATGCCCATTGGAACGGGTGAATTGAGCAACATGGTTTCACTAAATTCAAGCGCCTCGGAAAGCTGTGCGGTTCGTTCAATCACGCGCTCCTCCAGCTTGCCACGCTCGATGATCAACTGGGCGGCATTCTCACGCGCCGTCAATTCGGCAACTTTGCGCCGCCGATTTTGAAATATCAGAGACACCGTCATCGTACTCAAGGCGACGATCACCAATATCACTGAGCTCACTTCAACCTTGTACTGCCCCCAAAGCGTTTGCGGACGATTGACGAACTCGCTGTCGGGGGGAAGGTGGTCAACGTTAGCGCCCCATCGCTCAATCTGAGTCCAATTGAATATCGGCTTAATGTAGGCTGCGGGAGGCGAGGTATTGAGTGGACTGCCACGCTTGAGCGAAACCATAAATTCGCCGATCATCGAACCAACTTGCTCCATATCGAACATGGAGCCACCAACTACACCTGTATCGATTTGGGTTGCAAACAGGCTCAGAACTGGGGCGTTCGCTTCGCTGGCCAATTCCCTTACCAGATCCCGCGGAACAAATCGTTTGCCAGCGATGTCGGACGCGACATTGGAAAAGAGTATGAGAGTATTGGGCGGCAACTGAGCGACATGCGTCATCAAGTCTGCTACCGAACGACTACTCGAATACTCAAAGTCCAGCTTCCCTTGCCAAGGCGCAAAGTCAGCACGAGCCTGTTTCTCGAACTGCTTGTCCACCTCATTGCTACCAACGACAAAAAGCACCTTGCGGGTGTTGGGAAACAGCTCCAATCCGCGTTCCAACGTGCCGCGCGGGTCAAATGGCATGTGGATATACGTAAACTTTCGTCCCGAATCGGCGAGGGGTCTGTTATCCCCAAAAAAGACGAAACAGGGTGTGTCGGGCGACAGTGCCTTGCCTTCGTTTAGCAGGAAATCTGTTGCCGCACTGCTGTAAGTGACGATCAGGTCGAAATGCTGCCCGGCATATTTGCGCAACAACAGATCTCGAAGTGCCGCACGCTGTTCCGGATACTTGGGAGGAGCAATGTCGAGGTACTCATGCGCAAAATCTGCTGAACGCAAATTGTGCCTCTTGATTGCAACGTTGATACCTGCGACTGTCTGCTGGAGTGTGGGTACGTTATTGTTGAATGAATAGAGAACCAGTATTCGTTTTTGCTCTGTCCCACTCGTTGGCGATGGCACTGGCGCAGATGACGGATTCGCCCACGCGAGAGGCATTGAACCCAATGCAACAAGATGAGTCGCAAGGATGATTATCCGGTGCATAAAGTGCCTCATCAGCACTCCGTCAGACGTGCAGTCGCATGAGAATGAACGCGTTGTCATCGGCAATTGGGGTCTTCATTGCACAGCCGCTTTCCGAACAGAAGCGCATTTTGTTGGTCTCGCAATCCGATCGGCACCAATTGAAAACACGTTAACAAAGTTTACTCTATTGCCCAATCCTGTAGGGCACACGCCTATGCAGCGGGATGCAAGACCAAGGCGAGACTGTCTCGGATCATTTCCAAGCAGGCGTTGGCATCACCGCCACCGACCACAGCGTTTCGGTAGCCCACATAGTAGAGCGACCAGATGGCAAGCCCGCGCGCGGGAATGCTTTCCAGCCCATGTTCCGCCAGCGCGTCAGAAATGGGTTTCAAAAGCGCGATGACCTGCTCAACGATGCGCGTCTCGTATTTCTGCGACCACATCCAACCGTAGGCCGCGCTCTCCTTGCGGATTTTTATATTCTGGATATCGCTCTGGTAGAGCTTCAGCAAGTAACGCTCAACAAATCCCTGTAGTGTTTCACCCGGTCGGGGCTTTGTCTTTGCAGTGATGGATTGCAATTGCTCTGACGTGAGCCGGATGCTGATCTCGGCCAGCAAGTCTTCCTTGGCCAGGCCAAGCCGATACGACTGTGTGGGCGTGAGTCCAGCCCGCGCTGTGATCTCACGCATGCCGACCTGCGCAAACCCCTTTTCCATAAAAAGGCTTCTCGCAGCATCAATCAACTGAGTGGGTCTGTCCGGCGCCGCGGTCATCAGCACTCCTGGTTACATTTTTTCATTGAAGTTGTCATTGTCCGACGAGATTTTCCTGGAAGAGACCGATGGCCAA
>JAVBYK010000076.1 GCA_030824095.1 bacterium | reverse complement strand
AAGCTGATCAACCCCATCGCCATGGAAGAAGGCCTGCGCTTCGCGATCCGCGAAGGCGGTCGTACCGTGGGCGCGGGTGTGGTTGCCAAGATCATTGCGTAAGCAAAGGAAATAATCATGGCCACCAAGCAAAAAATCCGTATCCGCCTGAAGGCGTTTGATTACAAGCTCATCGACCAGTCGGCCGCTGAAATTGTGGACACCGCCAAGCGTACCGGCGCGATTGTCAAGGGCCCCGTGCCCTTGCCTACCCGCATGAAGCGTTTCGACATTCTGCGTTCACCCCACGTGAACAAGGCCAGTCGCGACCAGTTTGAAATCCGTACACACCAGCGTCTGATGGACATCGTTGATCCAACAGACAAGACGGTTGACGCGCTGATGAAGCTCGATCTGCCAGCTGGCGTGGATGTCGAAATCAAGCTGCAGTAATTGACTCCCAAGTTCGTGCCTTGGCACGAACTTGCGTCAAAACCAGATGCGAGTTATACTCGCAGGCTCGACAAGGATTTGCCCGTGCGTAATATACGGGCGCCGGATCGGGTTTTATTAACAGTCTCCCACGTAAAACGTTGTAGCCAATTGAAGTTGCAACGGTGGGAGTTACGGAGAAAACAATGAGTCTTAGCAATCACTTAGGGTTGCTGGGTCGCAAGGTTGGCATGATGCGCCTATTCACCGACGACGGGGACGCTGTTCCTGTTACGGTGGTAGACGTGTCCAACAACCGCGTGACACAGGTCAAAACCCAGGAGAACGATGGCTACGTTGCCTTGCAGGTGACGTTCGGTTCGCGCAAAGCATCGCGCGTGACCAAGCCAGTAGCTGGCCACCTTGCGAAAGCAGGCGTTGAAGCCGGTGAGATCATCCAGGAATTCCGTGTAACCGCTGATGCAGCGGCCAAATACGCTGCCGGCGCTACGGTGCCTGTCGCTGACGTATTCGCCGTGGGTCAGAAGGTAGACGTGCAAGGCACGACTATCGGTAAGGGTTACGCCGGCACGATCAAGCGCCACCACATGAGCTCGCAGCGTGCGTCTCACGGTAACAGCCGTTCGCACAATGTGCCCGGCTCTATTGGTATGGCCCAGGATCCCGGTCGCGTGTTCCCTGGCAAGCGCATGACAGGTCATCTGGGTGATGATTTGGTCACGACGCAAAACCTCGACGTGTTCCGCATTGACGAAGCTCGTCAATTGCTGCTGATCAAGGGTGCCATTCCTGGATCGGCCGGTGGTTTTGTCACCGTGCGTCCCGCAGTCAAAGCTAAAGCCGCGAAAGGAGCGAACTGATGCAGCTCGAACTCCTAAATGACCAAGGCCAGGCTACGTCCAAGTACGAAGCGCCTGAGACCGTGTTTGGTCGCGAATACAACGAAGATCTGGTGCACCAGGTCGTAGTCGCTTTCCAGGCCAATGCCCGTCAAGGCACACGCGCCCAGAAGGACCGCGAGCAGGTCAAGCACTCGACCAAGAAGCCGTTCAAGCAAAAGGGAACGGGCCGCGCCCGTGCCGGTATGACTTCCTCGCCACTGTGGCGCGGAGGCGGCCGCATATTCCCGAATATGCCTGACGAGAACTTTGCGCAGAAGATCAACAAGAAGATGTACCGTGCCGGTATGGCTTCCATCCTGTCGCAGTTGGCCCGTGAAGGCCGTCTGGCGGTGGTGGACTCCATGAAGGTGGACTCTCCCAAGACCAAGGCACTGGCTGCCAAGTTCAAGGCGATGAATCTGGAGTCGGTGTTGGTGATCGCTGACGAAGTCGACGAAAACCTGTACCTGGCATCCCGTAATCTGGTCAATGTTCTGGTGGTTGAGCCCCGTTACGCTGATCCGCTGTCGCTGGTGCACTACCGCAAGGTGTTGGTGACCAAGGCTGCCATGGACAAACTCAAGGAGATGTTCGCATGAGCGCCCGTATGAACAACACGTCGAAAGTCAAGTACGACGAAGGTCGTTTGATGCAGGTTCTGGTTGCTCCCATCGTGTCTGAAAAGGCCACCATGGTTGCCGAAAAGAGCAATGCTGTGACGTTCAAGGTGCTGCAAGACGCTACCAAGCCAGAAATCAAGGCCGCTGTGGAATTGATGTTCAAGGTGGAAGTGCAAGGCGTTTCTGTGGTGAACACAAAAGGCAAGGCCAAGCGCTTTGGCAAATCCAATGGTCGCCGCGACAACGTTCGCAAGGCCTATGTGATGCTGAAGCCAGGCCAAGAGCTGAACCTCGGCGGGGAGGCTGCGTAATCATGGCTGTTATCAAAATGAAACCAACTTCCCCAGGCCGTCGTGGCGTGGTGAAGATTTCGCGTGACCACCTTCACAAAGGTGCGCCCCACGCTGCCTTGCTGGAACCTCAATTCCAGCAAGCCGGTCGTAACAACAACGGCCACATTACGACTCGCCACAAGGGCGGTGGACACAAGCACCACTACCGTGTGGTGGACTTTGTTCGCAACAAGGATGCTATTCCTGCCAAGGTTGAGCGCATTGAGTACGACCCCAACCGTTCCGCGCACATCGCACTGGTGTGCTACGCAGACGGCGAGCGCAAGTACATCATTGCTCCCCGTGGTCTTGAAGTCGGCGCCACCATCATGAGTGGTTCCGAAGCGCCCATCCGCGTTGGCAACACCCTGCCCATCCGCAACATCCCAGTGGGTTCCATCATCCACTGCGTAGAGTTGCAAGTTGGCAAGGGCGCGCAGATCATCCGCTCGGCGGGTACGTCTGCAACGCTGCTGGCCCGTGAAGGCACCTACGCTCAAGTCCGCGTGCGTTCTGGCGAAGTTCGCAAGATTCACATCGACTGCCGCGCAACCATTGGTCAAGTCGCCAACGAAGAGCACAGCCTGCGCCAACTGGGTAAAGCCGGTGTCAAGCGCTGGATGGGTATCCGCCCAACCGTTCGCGGTGTGGTGATGAACCCGGTCGACCACCCGCACGGTGGTGGCGAAGGCAAGACTGGCGAAGGCCGTCATGCAGTCGATCCTTGGGGTAATCTGACCAAGGGTTACCGTACCCGTAACAACAAGCGCACGCAGGTCATGATCGTGTCGCGTCGCAAGAAGTAAGGGGTAGGTAAATGACTCGTTCTCTCAAAAAGGGTCCCTTCGTGGATCACCACCTGGTAGCCAAGACCGAAAAGGCCGTCGCTACCAAGGACAAGAAGCCGATTAAGACCTGGTCGCGTCGCTCCATGATCCTGCCCGATTTCATCGGCTTGACCATTGCCGTTCACAACGGCAAGCAGCACGTTCCGGTCTATATCACCGATCAAATGGTTGGCCACAAGTTGGGTGAGTTCGCTCTGACCCGTACTTTCAAAGGTCATCCTGCGGACAAAAAAGTCCAGAAGAAATAAGGATTGACCATGGAAACACGTGCAACCCTTCGTGGCGTCCGTTTGTCGGTCGACAAAGGCCGTCTGGTCGCGGACCTGATCCGCGGCAAGAAAGTGGACCAAGCCCTGAACATCTTGCAATTCACGCAGAAAAAAGCTGCTGTGATCATCAAGAAGGTTCTGGAGTCCGCTATTGCCAACGCTGAGCACAATGACGGTGCCGACATCGACGAATTGAAGGTCAAGACCATCTACGTCGAACAAGGCGCTTCGCTGCGTCGCTTCACGGCCCGCGCCAAAGGCCGCGGCAACCAAATCAGAAAACCCACGTGCCATGTGTACGTGACGGTTGGTAACTGAAAGAGGCCAGGAAGATATGGGACAAAAAATCCACCCAACCGGCTTTCGCCTGAGCGTTAGCCGCAACTGGTCTTCACGCTGGTACGCCAGCAACCGTGACTTCGCCGGCATGCTGGCCGAAGACATCAAGGTTCGTGAATACCTCAAAGCCAAGCTGAAAAACGCTTCGGTGTCGCGCGTTCTGATTGAGCGCCCCGCCAAGAATGCACGCATCACGATTTTCTCGGCACGTCCGGGTGTCGTGATCGGCAAGAAGGGTGAAGACATCGAAAACCTCAAGCGCGATCTGGGCAAGCAGCTCGGCGTGCCTGTGGCAGTGAACATCGAAGAAGTGCGCAAGCCCGAAATCGATGCCAAGCTGATCGCCGACAGCATCACGCAGCAATTGGAAAAGCGGATCATGTTCCGCCGTGCCATGAAGCGCGCCATGCAAAACGCCATGCGTCTGGGTGCCCTGGGCATCAAGATCATGTCGTCCGGTCGTCTGAACGGCATTGAAATCGCCCGTTGCGAGTGGTACCGCGAAGGTCGCGTGCCACTCCACACACTGCGCGCTGATATCGACTACGGTACTTCCGAAGCCAAGACCACCTACGGCATCATTGGTGTCAAGGTCTGGGTTTACAAGGGCGACACGCTGGGTCGTAACGACCTGCCGGCTGCCGTTGAGCCCCGCGCTGAAGAAGAGCGTCGCCCACGTGGCCCGCGCCGTGATGACCGTGGCGGTGCCCGCCCTGGTTCTGACCGTCCTGCTCCCCGCGGCGCTCGTCGCCCCGTTGGCAGCAATGCGGCACCCGCCGATGGCAGCGACAAGCCTGTAGAGGCTTCCGGTGCTGACGCCGATAAACCCACCGTTAAGCGCGTTCGCAAAGTCGCCGCGCCAGCTGCAGCAGCTGACGGTAAAGGAGAATAACCATGTTGCAACCCGCTCGCCGGAAATACCGCAAAGAGCAAAAGGGCCGTAACACCGGCATCGCGACACGAGGCAGCTCGGTCGCATTCGGTGACTTCGGTCTGAAATGTACCGACCGCGGCCGTCTGACGGCTCGCCAGATCGAAGCGGCACGCCGTGCCATTTCCCGTCACGTGAAGCGTGGTGGCCGTATCTGGATCCGCGTGTTCCCCGACAAGCCAATTTCCCAAAAGCCTGCTGAAGTGCGTATGGGTAACGGCAAGGGCAATCCCGAGTACTACGTGGCTGAAATCCAGCCCGGAAAAATCGTGTTTGAAATCGTTGGCGTTCCCGAAGAACTGGCCCGTGAAGCGTTCCGCCTGGCTGCTGCAAAGCTGCCACTGCGTACCACTTTCGTGGCCCGTATGATCGGTCAGTAATTCAGGAGATATCGAAATGACGAAAGCTGCTGAACTGCGCACCAAGGACGTTGATGGTTTAAAGACGGAAGTCAAAGCGCTGCAAAAAGCCCACTTTGGCCTGCGTATGCAAAAAGCCACGCAACAACTCAACAACACCGCTACGCTGCGCACTGCGCGCCGCGATATTGCTCGCGCCAAGACCATTCTTGTCGAGAAGCAAAGCGCTGACAAATCCGCCAAATAAGGAGCGATAAATGACGGAAGCTAAAAAATCCCTCAAGCGCACCTTGATTGGCAAGGTGGTCAGCGACAAGCGTGCCAAGACTGTGACCGTGCTGATCGAGCGCCGTGTGAAGCACGAGCTCTACGGCAAGATCGTTGGCAAGTCGAGCAAGTACCACGCCCATGATGAAAAGGGCGAGTACAAGCTGGGCGACATGATCGAAATCACGGAAAGCCGTCCGATTTCGAAGACCAAGAACTGGGTTGCAACCCGCTTGGTGCAAAAGGCCATTGAAGTCTAAAGGGCTTGCCCTTTAGGCCTGCAGGCTACAAGACGACGGCTCACAATTGTGAGCCGTTTTCATTTGTGCAAAACATTATTCAGGAGCGAACATGATCAAAGTAGGCGACACCCTTCCAGCAGCCGTGCTGATGGAGTACTCGGAAGTCGAGGGGAATGGCTGCAGCCTCGGCCCCAATCCAGTCGACGTAGCCAAGGCGACCGCTGGCAAGACCATCGCACTGTTTGCGCTGCCTGGCGCCTTCACGCCCACCTGCTCGGCCAAACATGTTCCCGGCTATGTCGAAAATGCCGAAGCCTTCAAGGCGGCCGGTGTGGATGAGATCTGGTGTGTCAGCGTCAATGACGCCTTTGTCATGGGCGCCTGGGCGCGCGACCAGAAGACGGCTGGCAAGGTTCGCATGCTGGCTGATGGCAGCGCGGCCTTTGCACAAGCCACCGGCTTGACCCTGGACCTGACGGCCAAGGGCATGGGTCTGCGCAGCAACCGCTATTCCATGCTGGTCAAGGATGGCAAGGTGGCGGCGCTGAATATTGAAGGTCCCGGCAAGTTTGAAGTGAGCGACGCGGCAACCCTGCTCGCCCAGGCCAAGGGCTGACTGCTGCCTTCCAGGTCGGGTGACTACAACTCGGCCTTGAGGTAGTGGGCCCCGGCAATGGGGTTGTAGTAATAGGGCGGAATCTCCTCAAAGCCCAGCTCTTGGTACAGGGCGCGGGCCGATTCCATCTCATTCAGGGTGTCCAGCAGGATGCAGTCGTATCCGCACAGGCGCGACGCATCCAGAATGTGCTCCGCCAGCATGCGCCCCAGTCGCAGGCCCCGGTAGATCGGGCGCACATACAGGCGCTTCATCTCGCAGGCATTCGGGTAATCCACCGCATCCAGTGGCCGCATGGCACAACAGCCGGCCAGTTGCCCGTCTACGGTGGCCAGCACCAGGGTGCCGCGCGGGGCGCTGTATTCACCGGGGAGCCCGAGCAACTCTTCCTTGAAATTCTGGAAGCACAGATCCACGTTCAACGTAGCCGCATACTCCTGAAACAGGGTGCGGATGCCCTCCAACTCGGCTGCCGAAACCGGCGTCAGCAGCCGTGTATCCAGGTCCGCTGATTGCGAACCGGTGATGCCATCCTTCACGCGGCCCATGGCACCATTCCTGTCGCCAAATTGTGATTGCGTCGAATGCGATAAAAATTCATTGTGGCAATATGCAGTTGCACCAGTACTCTTCAAAACGGCTGTTCCAACCCCGCTATGGTAATAGGTAGCGCCAGACCTGAATTTAGCACCACGGGAACCAGGTCAGCACCGGGCGGGAAACTCTGAGGCCTCCTCGGCCAGATCGATGCTGAAACGCCATAATGGCCTTCCCGATCCGGGTTCGTTTTCTACAAGGTGAATTTCATGGACAGACGTCAGTTCAACTTTGTCAGCGCCTTGACGGCCCTGCTGGCTACCAGTGCCATCCAGCACGCGCATGCCCTCACCCTG
>JAVBYK010000181.1 GCA_030824095.1 bacterium | reverse complement strand
CAGCGCCTGGGCCTGAACCCGGGCCGCATCGAGCCGCTGGTGCCGGTGGACCTGGTGGTGGACCACTCGGTGATGGTCGACCACTACGGCAAGAAGAACTCGCTGGACCTGAACATGAAACTGGAGTTCCAGCGCAACCGCGAGCGTTACGAGTTCATGAAGTGGGGCATGCAGGCTTTTGACACCTTTGGCGTGGTGCCGCCCGGCTTTGGCATCGTGCACCAGGTCAACCTGGAGTTTCTCGCGCGCGGCGTGCACAAGGCCAAGGACCTGTACTACCCCGACTCGCTGGTCGGCACCGACAGCCACACCACGATGATCAACGGCATTGGTGTGGTCGGCTGGGGCGTGGGCGGAATCGAGGCCGAGGCCGCGATGCTGGGACAGCCGGTGTACTTTTTAACGCCCGACGTGATCGGCTTCGAGCTGACGGGCCGGCTGCGCGAGGGCGTGACCGCCACCGACCTGGTGTTGACAGTGACCGAGCAACTGCGCCGCGAAAAGGTGGTCGGCACCTTCGTCGAATTCTTTGGCGAGGGCACGCAAAGCCTGGCCGTGCCGGACCGCGCCACCATCGCCAACATGGCACCCGAATACGGCGCCACCATGGGCTTCTTCCCGGTGGACCAGCGCACGCTGGACTACTTCCAGGGCACCGGCCGCACCAAGGGCGAGATCGAGGCTTTCGAGGCCTATTTCCGCGCCCAGGGCCTGTTCGGCGTGCCCGGCACGGCGGACGCGCCCAAAACCCTGCGCGACATTGCCTACACCCGTGTGGTTCGGCTGGATCTGAGCAGCGTAACGCCCAGCCTGGCCGGCCCCAAGCGGCCACAGGACCGCATCGAACTGGGCCAAGTGGCGGGCCAGTTTGAATCGCTGTTTTCCAAGCCCAACGCCGAGAACGGATTCAACCAGCCGGCCGCGACCTTCCGCACCCGACATCTGGTGCGGGCCTTTGGCGCACCCGCCGCGGCCAGCGTTCCGCTGGCGCCACCCACCCGTCCGGGTGCTGCACGCGACCTCGTGGAAATGGAGGCCAACAAGCCCACGCTGGCAGCCCACCATGCAGCGGCGGAGCCGTCCACAACGGCGGCAGCCAGTGGTCGGCCGGACATCACGGTGGGCCACGGCGACGTGCTGATCGCCGCCATCACCAGTTGCACCAACACCTCCAACCCCTATGTGCTGCTGGCCGCCGGCCTGCTGGCTAAGAAGGCGGTGGAGGCGGGGCTCAAGGTCCTGCCCCACATCAAGACCAGCCTGGCGCCGGGCTCGCGCATCGTCACCGAATATCTGACGGAAGCCGGCCTGCTGCCCTACCTGGAAAAGCTGGGCTTTGCGCTGGCCGGCTACGGCTGCACCACCTGCATCGGCAATGCGGGCGACCTGACGCCGGAGCTGAACGCCACCATCACCGCAAACGATCTGGTGTGCGCCGCCGTGCTCTCGGGCAACCGCAACTTCGAGGCGCGCATCCACCCCAACCTGAAAGCCAACTTCCTGGCCAGCCCGCCGCTGGTGGTGGCCTACGCGATTGCCGGCAGCGTCAATGTCAACCTGATGACCGAGCCGCTGGGCCAGGGCAAGGGCGCGAGCGGGAAGATGCGGGACGTCTACCTGGGCGACATCTGGCCCAGCAGCGATGAAGTCCATGCGCTGATGAAATACGCGATGAAGGGCAAGGCCTTTCGCGACAACTACGCCAAGGTGCAAAGCGAGCCGGGTGCGCTGTGGCAAAAAATCAAGGGCGTGTCCGGTCAGGCCTACACCTGGCCTGCCAGCACCTACATCGCCCGGCCACCTTTCTTTGACGATTTTGCTATTGAATCAGGAGCAACATCATCAAAATCCACGAGGGCTGGAGGCCAAAAAGGCTCAAAGTCACCTGGCTACGCCGGTGTGGATGCCAGCGTGCGCGGCGCGCGCATCATGGCGCTGTTTGGTGACTCCATCACCACCGACCACATCTCTCCCGCCGGCTCGATCAAGGAGAGCTCACCGGCCGGCCAGTGGCTGCTGGCCCACGGCGTGCAAAAGGCCGACTTCAACAGCTACGGCGCGCGCCGCGGCAACCACGAGGTCATGGTGCGCGGCACCTTTGCCAATGTGCGCATCAAGAACCTGATGATCCCCAGCGACGCCACCGGCTCCCGCACTGAAGGCGGCATCACGCTGTACCAGGGGCCTGAAGGAACCGGCGAGCAGTTGCCCATCTTCGACGCCGCCGAACGCTACCAGGCCGCCGGCATACCCACCGTGGTGTTTGCTGGCGAGGAATACGGCACCGGGTCCAGCCGCGACTGGGCGGCCAAGGGCACGCGTCTGTTGGGCATCAGGGCGGTGGTGGCACGCAGCTTTGAGCGCATCCACCGCTCCAACCTGGTCGGCATGGGCGTGCTGCCGCTGCAATTCATGGCGGGCCAGAGCTGGCAGAGCCTGGGGCTGACCGGCCATGAAACGGTTGAGATCGTGCCCGATGCGAATCTGGCGCCGCAGAGCAAGGCGCAGCTCGTCATCACCCGGGCCGACGGCACGCGCAGCACGCACACGCTGCTGCTGCGCATCGACACACCGATCGAGGTCGACTACTACCAGGCTGGGGGCATCCTGCCCTACGTGCTGCGCCAGTTGCTGACGCAGTAAACCGGCCGGCTGACGCCGATCAGGCCCGAGCCGTGGCGCGCTTTGCGCGCTTGCGTGCCGGTGGTTTGGCCGGCGCCACGGTTCCCAGCGCCTCCGGTGGCACCGGTGCCTGGGCTCGCGCCAGCTCCAGCAGCATGCGGTGTTCGGCCAACAGGGCATCGGCCAGGTCGTTCACGTCGGGCACGGCGCGCCGGCAGGCGATCAGGCCGTAGTCCAGGCGGCCGTTGTAGCTCTGCACCGTGACGTTCAGCGCCATGCTGTGCGAGGGAATGGACACCGGGTAGTAGCTCACCACCTTGGCGCCAGCAAAATACAGCTGCACTGGAATGCCGGCCACATTCGAGATGATCAGGTTGGCCAGCGGCGGCATCACATTGGCCAGGCGCGAACGGCTGAACAACGAGGCCAGCGCCGACATCAGCCAGGGTGCGGCCGGCAGCGGAAAGTCGGTGGGGATGGCAGCCTTGAAACGGCTCATCATGGCCTTGGTCTTGGCCGATTCCGCATGGATGGCGCGAATACGCTCGATCGGGTCCTTGACGTCGGTTGCCAGGCCCATGGTGACCATGCTGACCTGGTTGTTGTTGGATGCATCGTCCTCCGCGCGCAGGCTTACCGGCACGGCCGCCACAAGAGGTTTGGCGGGCAGGTCACCGTTCTCCTTCAGGTAGGTGCGCAGCGCACCGGCGGTGGTGGCCATGACCACATCGTTGAGCGACACGCCCAGCAGCTTCGCAATGAGTTTGACCTCTGCCAGCGGAACGGTGCGCCCTGCAAAGGTGCGCTGGTTGGTAATGGCCACGTTCAGCGGCGTGCGCGGGGCAAACAACGTGAAACCCTTGGACAGGCCCTTGGGCAGCGACCAGTTTCGCTTGCCCTGGGCATTCTTTTCCGGGACCAGGGCCGTCTTGACCGAGCGCGCCAGCAGCGGAAGCGAGCGCATCAGGCCCATGGTCTGGGCCGCCGTGTTGCGCGCCGCCGCGCCCAGCAGCTCGGCCACGCCCAACTGGTAATGGTGGCGCCGCCCGCGTGGGCGTGGCGGCTTGATGACACGGCCGGTGGCCTCCAGATCGAACAGGGCCTTGGCCACGGCCACGCCAGCCTGACCGTCCAGCCCGGCATGGTGGGCCTTGATGTAGAGGGCCACCTGGCCGCTCTTCAAGCCGTCAATCACAAACAGCTCCCACAGCGGGCGGCTCCGGTCCAGCAGGCTGGAGTGCAGGCGCGCCACGTACTGCTGCAACTGGCGGTTGCTGCCCGGCTTGGGCAGGCTGACATGGCGCACGTGGTAGTCCAGGTCGATGTCTTCGTCCTCCACCCAGACCGGGTTGGAGATATCCAACGGCATCAGCGCCAGCTTGCGGGTAAAGACCTCGGCCAGGTGCAGGCGCTGCGCCAGCATGGCCTTGGTGTCCTCGAAGAAATCGCCGCTGTAGCCCTCGGGCAGGTCCAGTACGTTCAGGGAGCCGATATGCATGGGCATTTCAGGCGACTCCAGGTGCAGGAACGCCGAATCCACGCCGCTGAGATGTTTCATCATGCCGCTGGCCTTTCGCAGTAATTGAACGATGACGATAGCATGACCATCCCCATACACCGCGCGCCTGGGAGACACGGCTGCGGGCTCCTACAGGCGCAGTGTCACCATGGGCTGCCCCAGGCCGGCGCGTGGCAGCCACTGCAGCACGGAGTCTGCCGTCACCGTCTCGATGTTGTCGCTGAAGCGCTGGGCCGGGGGGTGGTCGTCAAAGGCCACGTTGGCGGCCGTCATGCGGGCACCCAGGCGCGTCATGGCGCCAATGCGCAGCATGCTGGGCACGTACTGTCGGCCTTGCAGCCAGGCCTGTGCTTGGCCCCGCGTGAGCGGTGTACGCGCCGTGTCCGCCTGCATGGCCAGGGCCAGTGTCTCGATGGCCCACTGGTTGGACTGCTGATAGGTCTGGCCCCAGGCGTAGCTGACCATGCTGTAGGGCTTGTGGTGTACGGCCGTGGCGCGGTACGGGTCTTGCAGCACCGCCAACAGGCGGGTCTGTGCCTCGGGGCTGAGCACCACCCACGCTGCCTCAAACCGCCACAGGTCATCCAGAAAGAACTCTCCCAGGCCCTGGCGGTAGATGGCGGACACCGCGGTGCCACACTCATTGAGCTTGTGCAGCACGCGCCACACATGGCCGCCCTGGCCGTCATCCTGCTGGTAGGCAATGCCCACGTGGGAATAGCGCAGGCCGTATTTGCTCAGGTCCTGGCCGGCGCGAGCCAGCACCACCACGCGGGCGCCACTGGCCTCCAGGGCCTGGTGGGTGCGCTCGGCCAGCGTCAGCGCGCGCTCCACGGTGCTGGTCCTGGGTGGTTGCGGCGCGGTGCAGGATCGCCCGGCGTGCGCAGCGGGGCTGACCAGTGCGGCCAGGACGAGGATGGCGGTCGCGCATCCGTGCTTCAGGGTAGTCAGGGGTGTCATGGCAAATCCTTGGTGAAACGGTTCAGCGCGTGACGCGCTCGTTGTACAGCAGCGCGCTGCCCAGCGCGTTGGGAATGAAGGCCAGCACCTCCCCGGCGGCGGACAGCACTACACCGGCGCCGATGACACTGACCGTGACCAGCGTGCCAGCCGCGATCAGCGAACCGCCGACACCACGGCCCAACACCTCGACACTGACCGCGGCGCCGTCCGAGGCGCGCTCCAGCACAACCACCGTGCCGCGCGCCGTGCTCTCCACGGTCTTGACCACCAGCACCGTGCCGGCGGTGGACAGCAGCACGGGCGCCACCAGCACGGCACCGGCGGCGGCACTGGCACCAACGACGACCGAGGCCACGGGCAAGGCCGAGAGCGCGCTCAGCGCCGAGACTTCGCTTTGGGCATGGGCCACCGGAGCGGCGAACACCAGGCTGGCAGTGCACAGGGCCAGCAAATGGTTGCGGAAAAGGGCTTTCATGGGTGTGTCTCCAAACAGTGGGATGGGGATCATTCAGCTTCGACGGCAGCGTCACTGCGCATCAGGCGGGCCTGCAACCGGGCCTGGCTCAGGTCGGCCTCGTGCTTGTCGCGCAAGGTCTTGGCCAGCGTGAAGGTGCAGGTGATCAGGTACAGCCAGCTCACGCCCAGAAAGGCCTTGTAGGTCTCGTTGACCTCCATGCGCAGCAGGCCCCAGCCGGTCAGCGCCATGGCCAGGAAGAAACCGCCCCAGACCACGAACTTGAACAGCGGCGTATCGGCCACGCGGTTCTCGGCGGAGTCCTTCTCGTTGTCCCGCACAAACTTGGCCAGCACAAAGGCGGCCGACAGGCAGAAGAAGTAGCCCATGACCATGAAGGCGCGGTCCAGGTCCTTGCCCGGCAGGTAGGCCAGCCCCACGCCGCACAGGAACAAGGCGAGCAGGAACGACACCCACACCTGCAGGCCCCAGGCCTTGGAGTCACGGTGGATCAGGATTTGCGCTTGGGTTTTCATGTTGGCCTTTCAGGCAGTGGTTGAACGTGGAGCGAAGTCTAGAAACGCGGCACCGGAAAAGTGGCCAATAACATTACCCGTCTTAAGCACCGAGACATAAGGTATCGAAAAACGATACTTTTAGACCCTGCCAAGAACTGCTGCAGCGTGTTTGTGGGCACAATGCACCCATGAAAATCCTGATCGTCGAAGATGAGCACAAGACCGGCGACTACCTACGCCAAGGCCTGGCCGAGTCCGGCTTTGTGACCGAGCTGGCGGCCAACGGCATGGACGGTCTGCACCTGGCGTTGACCGGCGACTTTGACCTGCTGGTGCTGGACGTGATGCTGCCCGGACTCAATGGTTGGCAGGTGCTGGAGCGCCTGCGCCAGGGCGGCAAGGACATGCCCGTGCTGTTCCTGACCGCCAAGGACCAGATCGAGGACCGCGTGAAGGGCCTGGAGCTGGGCGCCGACGACTACCTGGTCAAACCCTTTGCCTTTTCCGAGCTGCTGGCCCGTGTGCGCACGCTGCTGCGCCGGGGCAAGACGCAGATCGAAGCCACCGTGCTGCGCGCCGCCGATCTGGAACTGGACCTGCTGCGCCGTCGCGTCACGCGTGCGGGCACCCGCATCGAACTCACCGCCAAGGAATTCGCGCTGCTGGAGCTGCTGCTGCGCCGCCAGGGCGAGGTGCTGCCGCGCTCGATGATTGCGTCCCAGGTGTGGGACATGAATTTCGATTCCGACACCAATGTCATCGAGGTCGCCATCCGCCGCCTGCGCGCCAAGGTGGACGACCCGTTCGAGCCGCGCCTGATCCGCACGGCGCGCGGCATGGGCTATGTGCTGGAAGTGCCGGACGGCAGCTGACTCAAGGGGCACAATGGGCGCATGGCACCACCATCGCGTCTCTCACTGACTACGCGGCTTACGCTGCTCTTCGCCGCCGGCTC
>JAVBYK010000494.1 GCA_030824095.1 bacterium | reverse complement strand
GTTGTGCTCAAGGGCATGGAGACACTGGGCATCCGCATGCAGGCGCAAAGCGAACGCGCGCTGGCGCTGGCGACCTGGCTGGAGTCACATCCGGCCGTCAAGCGGGTCTATTACCCCGGACTGGCCAGCCACCCGCAGCACGCGCTGGCCATGCGCCAGCAGTCGGCCAGCGGCAAGGGCGTGGGGGCAGCCGTGCTGTCGTTTGACGTGCATGGCGCCACGCCGCAGGAAATGCGCCGCAATGCCTTTGCTGCCATCGACGCGGTGCGGGTGTGTTCCATCACCACCAACCTCGGTGACGTGAAGACCACCATCAGCCATCCCGCCAGCACCTCGCACGGGCGTTTGACCGAAGACCAGCGCCAGGCCGCCGGCATTGGCCAGGGCCTGATCCGCGTCGCAGTCGGCCTGGAAAATATTGAAGACTTGAAGACCGACATTGCGCTCGGTCTGGATACCCTGACATGACCGCACCTATTCGCACCCGTATCGCCCCATCACCCACCGGCTTTCTGCATCTGGGCACTGCCCGCACCGCCCTGTATTCCTGGGCCTATGCCCGCCACTTTGGTGGCAAGTTTGTGCTGCGCATTGAAGACACCGATGTGGCCCGCTCAACGCAGGATTCGGTGGACCAGATTCTGGAGTCCATGCGCTGGCTGGGTCTGGAATACGACGAAGGCCCGATCTACCAGATGCAGCGCCTGGACCGCTACAAGGAAGTGCTGGACCAGTTGATCGCCCAGGGCAAGGCCTATTACTGCTACAGCACGCCCGAGGAACTGGACGCCGTGCGCGAGGCCAAGAAGGCACGTGGCGAGAAGGCCCTGTACGACGGGCGCTGGCGTCCGGCGCCTGGCAAGACCCTACCACCCATTCCCGAGGGTGTGAAGCCGGTGATCCGATTCTGCAATCCGCCGGATGGTGACGTCACCTGGGACGATCTGGTCAAGGGCCCCATCACCATCAGCAACCGCGAGATCGATGACCTGATCATCGCCCGCACCGATGGCATTCCCACCTACAACTTTGCGGTGGTGGTGGACGATTGGGACATGCAGATCAGCCATGTGTTCCGCGGTGACGAGCACATCAACAACACGCCGTGGCAGATCAACATCTTCAACGCGCTGGGTGCTCCGTTGCCCCAGTTTGGCCACTGCCCGGTGATCCTGGGTGACGACGGGCAGAAGCTCTCCAAGCGCCGTGGCGCCGTCAGCGTGACCGCGTACGAGGAGGGCGGTTACCTGCCCGAAGCCATGCTGAACTACCTGGCGCGCCTGGGCTGGAGCCATGGCGACGAAGAGCTGTTCAACCGCGAACAACTGGTGGACTGGTTCGACGGCACGCACCTGAACAAGAGCCCTGCGCAGTGGGACCCGGTCAAGCTGCTGTGGGTCAATGCGCAGTACATCAAACAGGCGGACAACAGCCGGCTGGCCGGTCTGGTGGCGCAGCAATTGGGCAAGCTGGGCATTGGGCTGGAACCCGCTGTCGTGGAGAACCACCTGCCGCAGGTGTGCGCCCTGTTCAAGGACCGGTGCGACACCACCATTGCGCTGGCCCAGTGGGCCGCGAAGTTCTATGGTGATGTGACGCCCGATGCGGCCGAGTTGGCACAGCATGTGACCGATGCGGTGCGGCCTGCTGTTGCCCTGCTGGCCGAGAAGCTGTCGGCCTGTAATTGGGACAAGGCATCGATCGCTGCTGCCATCAAGGAAGTGTTGACCGCGCACGGCCTGAAGATGCCGCAACTGGCCATGCCGGTGCGCGTGTTGGTGATGGGCACGGCGCAGACACCATCGCTGGATTCGGTGCTGGAAATCTGCGGAAGAGAAAAAGTATTTGCAAGACTTGGCAAAGCCTGAAAAATGGCGCTATAATTTGAGGCTCGGAAATTGAGAATGATTAATAAGTTAATCACCTCAAGGAACTGTCAGAAATTTGTGTAATGCAAGGTTTTGGCAATAGGGGGTATAGCTCAGCTGGGAGAGCGCTTGCATGGCATGCAAGAGGTCAGCGGTTCGATCCCGCTTACCTCCACCAAAGTTTTCGAGAACGGATACGTCCAAGGTTTTGACCCCATCGTCTAGAGGCCTAGGACATCACCCTTTCACGGTGAGTACCGGGGTTCGAATCCCCGTGGGGTCGCCAAGATTCATCGCAAGATGATCGAAGCGCAAGTTGGCAACGGCAGATCTGAAAAGAGATGCTCTTGGTTCGAAAGAGCGAAAGTTGCCACTACCAGGAGTGGTAGTTCAGTTGGTTAGAATACCGGCCTGTCACGCCGGGGGTCGCGGGTTCGAGTCCCGTCCACTCCGCCAAAATTGGAAGCCATCAGTCGCAAGACTGGTGGCTTTTTCATTTTCTGGATCGGAAAAGAATGAACATGCACTTGCTGACTTTTCCGCGCAAACCTCTATCCACTTTCAGAACTGTATGGCTGGCAATCGCACTGTTTTCCGTGGGTTTCCATGCCTTCGCTGAAGGCGTGCTGATCAAGGTTCCGACGCGTACCGGTATCAAGACCACGCTCTTCTGGGAAACGGTGGATGGTGCGCATGCCACCGTGTTGCTGTTTCCTGGTGGCGGTGGTGGATTTGGCTCAGTGAAAGAAGGCAGGGCGACGGGTGGGAATTTTCTGGTGCGCACTGTGTCCCACTTTCTGTCCAACGGGTTCAATGTGGCGATATTTGGCCGTCCCAATGACATGGCCGATATCGGGTGGACCGAGCGTACTGGGGCGGATCATCTGGCCGATATGCGTGCCGTACTGGACTATGTCAAACAGAAGAGTCCCAAACCCGTCTGGATTGTGGGAACCAGTCGCGGAACCGTTTCTGCGACTGCCATGGCCATTCAGGTACAGGACGCTGCCATTGCGGGCCTGGTTCTCACGTCCAGCGTGGTTCGCTTTGACACTCCGGGTACGGTGGTCCGGCAGGACCTGGCTGCGATCCGGCTACCGGTTCTGGTCTATCACCATGCCAGGGATGGCTGCAGGCATTGCCTGCCCCATGAGGTCCCTGCCATTGTGCAAGGTCTCAAGAATGCACCGATCAGGAAATTGATGTTGGTCGATGGCGGCATCCATCCGACCGGTGACGCGTGTGCGGGTCAGCACTGGCACGGGTTCGTTGGCATGGAAAAGCAGGCAATTGACACGATCACCGGCTGGATGCGCGAGCCGGTGAATTGAGTCAATACTCGCTGTTACAGATTGCCGGCCAGCAATCTGCGCACCACGGTGTCCCTGAAACTGTGGGCATCGGCCAGACCGAGTCGCTCCTGGTAGGCCTTCGGCATATCCTTGCCACCCCAGAAACTCTTGAATGCCAGCGACAGCAGTTCGGTCGGGTGTTCGGTTGCGTGCTTGAGTTTTTTCAGCGCACGCACGATGTGCAATTCCTCGGCGGTCAGATCCGTGCCGAAAGGGAAATCGGGCAGGAGGCCGGCTTGCGCCCAGGGGTGTAGTTTCTCTTCCAGTGCCTGCGGCAGGTTGTTGCGGTAGCGCTCCGGCACCTGGTAGTGTGCATCGAGTTTGCCGTGCGCCTTGGCCTGCTTGACCAGGTCGTCCTGGAAGCGGGAATCCGCCACGGCAATCAGGCGTTTGATGACTTCGGAGTCGGGCTGCCCGCGCAGTTCAGCCACGCCGTATTCGGTGATGATCACGTCGCGCAAGTGCCGCGGGATCGTGACGTGGCCATAGTTCCAGACAATGCTGCTCTTGAGTCCATCCTTGTTCTCGTGGGTGGAGCGCAGCATCATGATCAGGCGTGCGTCGTGCAAGGCGTGCGACATGGCAACGAAGTTGTATTGCCCTCCCACACCGCTGACAACCTGGCCGGACTCCAGTGCATCACTGGCTGCAGCGCCCAGCAAGGTCACGATCATGGTGGTGTTCATGAAGCGGGCGTTGCGGCGCTGGGCGCGCTTGAGGTCTTCCTGGCCATACAGCTGGTTGATGAAGTCGATGCGCGTCATGTCAATTTTTGCCAGCTCGTGCGCCGGCATGGCGCGCAGGTGCTCATAGAAGTCGCGCGGTCCCAGAAAAAAACCGCCCGTCATGAAGATGCCGCCCTGCAGACGCGAGCCCAGCATGTGCTGGCAGACAAAGTCAAAGGCCTGCTCTTCGTGCAGGTTGGAACTGCAACGCTGGCCATCGATATCCAGCTGTTCCCCATCCAGCGTAACGTTGGAGCGCAGTACGCCAAAGCGCTGCAGGAAGGCCAGGTCTTCCGCGCAGATCGGCGCACGCACGCGCCCCGAGTCCAGCAGCGCGCGCAAGGTTTGTGGCGTCACGGTTTCGTCGGAAATGGTGCCCCGGTTGAGGAGCTGTTGCAGCACCACGTCGTTGAACACTTCGCGGCGGATGATGCCGGCCTCGATCAGCTTGAGGAAGCCGTTGACAAACATCTCCGAGCATCCGTAAAGGCCCTTGTCAAACCTTCCGAGATCACGGCCTGCCAGCCCGTCGGGACACAGGGACTCCAGAATGCGCCGGTAGTCGTTGCTGTGCCGATCGCGCACGATCAGAGCCTGCCCGATGGCATCGCCCAGCGAGCCGATGCCAATTTGCAGGGTCCCGCCGTCGGTGACCAGACTGGATGCATGCAGGCCGATGGCGTAGTCGGCCATGCCGACCTTGTTGTTGGGCGGAGCAAAGACAGCGTGCGTGCCAGCGGGGTCGGTGACCAGAATGTCAAAAAATCCAGGTTTCACTTCGGCTGTGTTGGGCATGAAGGGCATGCGCTGGTTGATCACACCCACAGCGGTGAATTTTTTGCCGGAAGCGCGGAACATTTCCATCACTTCCATGACCACGTCGGGGTTGCTCGACAGGCTGATGCGAAGGCCACTCTCGTCCTTTTGGCTCGCCACTGCCTGCGCCATGACGTTCATGCCCTGCGACACCATGTCGCGGGCAATATGGGTGTAGTTGGTTGACATGTAGCTTTGCTGCGCCACTTCGTTGCCCAGGTAGTCGCCGGTCTTCATGAAGACCTCGCATACCTCGATATTGGCGGGCAGGCCACCGCCGCGCAAATCCTTGACGTATTCCAGATCGGGGTAGTCTTCAAAGACCCGTTCCACCAGCGGCGTCAGAAAGTGCCGCTCCAGTTCGCTCTTGCCAACCGGCTTCTCGAGCGACAGGGCGGTGATGATGCGCAGGCGGCGGGCAGGATTGGCCCTGATCCGCCGGTACAGCGCGTTGACAAAGGGGTTGGGCTTGCCGACACCCAAGGGAATTCCCAGAACGATGTCTCCCGGTGTGGTGTCCAGCACGTGGTCCACGGCAGCTTCAATCGAATCAATCAGCAAGGGGTTTCGCATGGTGTCTCCGTCAATATTGTTGGTGCCCGCTAGCGGGCATGCGAGCCACTTTAGGGGGCGGCACAGTGCGCTGGCTTGCCTTGGATCAAGTGCCGCGGGAGTTAGGTGCAGCTCCCAATCTCGTACCGCCAAAGCTCCAGCGCCCGCTTGAAAGGTATTTTCCAGGCCCGATTAAACTGGAGAAAACTCCGGTCAGTCCAGTCGTGAAATCTCCCATTGCCAACAGCTCCCACCAACCCCTGGCCGAGCGCCTGCGTCCCCAGCGCCTGTCCGATGTCATCGGTCAGCAGCACCTGCTGGGGGAGGGCATGGCGCTGCGTCTGGCCTTTGAGTCGGGCCGGCCCCACAGCTGCATTTTGTGGGGCCCTCCGGGGGTGGGAAAGACGACGATTGCGCGTCTCATGGCCCATGCATTTGACGCGCAGTTCATCGCCATCAGCGCCGTGCTGGGCGGCGTCAAGGACATCCGCGATGCGGTAGAGCAGGCGCAGGTGGCGCTGGGTCAGGGGCGGCGGACCATCCTGTTTGTGGACGAGGTGCACCGTTTCAACAAGAGCCAGCAGGATGCGTTCCTGTCGCACGTGGAGAGCGGCCTGTTCACCTTCATTGGGGCGACTACCGAGAACCCGTCGTTTGAGGTGAATTCGGCTTTGCTGTCACGTGCCGTGGTCTATGTCCTGCAGCCGCTGTCAGAGAATGATTTGAGGCAAATAGTGGCATCAGCCCTCGTGGAATCTGGTGTTTCTGCTATTGAATCAGTAGCGGTTGATCGTTTGGTTGCCTATGCCGATGGCGATGCCCGGCGCCTGCTGAACACGCTGGAGACGCTGGCGATGGCCGCCCAGCAGGAGCAGCTGGAGCAGGTGACGGATGCCTGGCTGGTGCAGGTGTTGGGTGAGCGCATGCGCCGTTATGACAAGGGTGGTGACCAGTTCTACGACACCATCAGTGCCTTGCACAAGTCGGTCCGCGGCTCGGACCCGGACGCGGCGCTCTATTGGCTGGTGCGCATGCTCGACGGCGGTGCAGACCCCCGTTACATGGCGCGCCGGTTGATCCGCATGGCCAATGAGGACGTCGGCCTGGCCGATCCCCGTGCCTTGCGCATGGCACTGGATGCGGCCGAGGTGTATGAACGGCTGGGGAGCCCTGAGGGCGAATTGGCGCTGGCGCAGTGCGTGGTCTATCTGGCCGTTGCTCCCAAATCCAATGCGGTGTACCGCGCATTCAATGAGGTGCGGGCGCTGGTAAAGAAGGACGGCTCGCGCCCCGTTCCCATGCACCTTCGCAATGCCCCCACCAAACTAATGAAATCGCTCGACTACGGGAAGGGCTACCGTTACGCGCACGATGAGGAGGGCGGCTTCGCCGCGGGTGAGCGCTACCTGCCCGACGGAATGGCGGCGCAGGCGTTCTACCGCCCGGTGGAGCGGGGGCTGGAAATCAGGATTGCCGAAAAGCTGCGGCAGCTCAAAGAGCGCAATGCGGCCGCCGGGCCGGCAGATTCCGGTGGGATGGCGTGATTTGACAGCAGATGCCGTCTGCGTCTCTCTGTATTAGTCCAACTAACCAGCTGCACATTCCACTGATGCAGGCCAACAGCTAGGGGTAAACCCAAGTATTGGCGACGCGGCTGAGCCCCCGCCCTTGGCTACAATCCTCCCCACACTTGCCTGCCACATGATCAATCATGGCAGGCTTTTTGCTAAAGATCAGGTATAGCTCACAAGGCCGCACCGCTTGTCGTCAAATTGCTGTTCATCAGATTGATGCCATACGCG
>JAVBYK010000345.1 GCA_030824095.1 bacterium | reverse complement strand
CGAATCTTGGATGCCATTGTGGGGAGCGGGTCGCTTCGCGGTAACGGAACTGGAGGATGGGCGTGGCAAAGCATTTTCACCCAGCAACGATTCAGGGCATCTAAAGATGTTTTAGTTGTTAGGAACTTGCTTTTAAGTAGTTTGAGTTTTGTCACAGGCCTTCTAAAGTCGCCAACAAACCACTACGCCATTCCAAACAAACCAAGGAGTTATCGATGTCCACCACCTGGAAATTTGAAACCCAATCCGTTCACGCCGGTTACCGCCCCGACCCCACCACCAAGGCCGTGGCAGTGCCGATTTACCAGACGGCCGCCTATGCCTTTGACAGCGCCCAGCACGGCGCCGACCTGTTCGATTTGAAGGTGCCTGGCAACATCTACACCCGCATCATGAATCCCACGCAGGACGTGCTGGAGCAGCGCGTGGCCGCGCTCGAAGGCGGCATTGCCGCGCTGGCATTGGCCTCCGGTCAGGCGGCGGTGACCTATGCCATCCAGACCATTGCCGAGGCGGGTGACAACATCATCGCCAGCACCGCACTGTACGGCGGCACCTACAACCTGTTTGCCCACACGCTGCCGCAGTTCGGCATCACCACCCGCTTTGCCGACTGGCGCAACCTGGCCAGCTTCGAGGCCCTGTTTGACGACAAGACCAAGGCCGTTTTCATTGAGTCGCTGAGCAACCCGCAGGGCACCGTGACCGACATCGCAGCCATTGCGGCCATCGCCCACCGCCACGGTGTGCCGTTGATCGTCGACAACACGGTAGCCACGCCCTACCTGCTGCGCCCGTTCGAGCACGGTGCCGACATCGTGGTGCACTCGCTGACCAAATACCTGGGCGGCCACGGCACGACGATTGGCGGCGCGATTGTGGACAGCGGCAAGTTCCCATGGGCACAGCACAAGACCAAGTTCAAGCGCCTGAACGAGCCGGACCCCAGCTACCACGGCGTGGTCTACACCGAAGCCCTGGGGCCGGCGGCCTACATTGGCCGTGCTCGCGTGGTGCCGCTGCGCAACACGGGTGCCGCCATCTCGCCGTTCAACGCCTTTCTGATCTTGCAGGGCATTGAGACGCTGGCGCTGCGCGTGGAACGCATCAACGACAACACGTTGAAGGTTGCGCAATTCCTGCAGAAGCACGCCAAGGTCGCCTGGGTCAACTACGCCGCCCTGCCCAGCCACCCGGACCATGCGCTGGCCCAGAAGTACCTGGGCGGCAAGGCCAGTGGCCTGTTGACCTTTGGCGTGAAGTCCGCACCGGGCGAAGGCCTGGCCGCCGGCGCGCGCTTCCTGGATGCGCTGCAGCTGTTCACCCGCCTGGTCAACATCGGCGACGCCAAATCGCTGGCCACGCACCCGGCCTCCACCACGCACCGCCAGTTGTCGCCGGAAGAACTGGCCAAGGCCGGCGTCAGCGAAGACGCGGTGCGCCTGTCGGTCGGCATCGAGCACATCGACGATTTGCTGGCGGATCTGGAGCAGGCGCTGGAGAAGGTCTGATGCATTCGGAAGGCCCTGTGACCATCAACACATCAACTCAGCCTCTTCCCGCCGCGTTGGAGTCTGTTCGCGCTGTCGCCTTGTCCACCGGCCTGTCCTACGCCGGCGGCGTGTCCCCCCAACTGGCCTGGGATCTGTTCTCGGCCGGTGAAGCCCTGCTGGTAGATGTGCGCACCACCGAGGAACGCAAGTTCGTCGGCCATGTGCCCGAGAGCCTGCATGTGGCCTGGGCCACCGGCACGGCACTGACGCGCAACCCACGCTTCGTGCGCGAGCTGGAAGCCAAGACTGGCAAGCATGCACCCATCCTGCTGCTGTGTCGCAGCGGCAAGCGCTCGGTGCTGGCAGCCGAGGCCGCCGCCGCAGCTGGTTTCACCCAGGTCTACAACATCCTCGAAGGCTTTGAAGGCGAGATCGACGAACACCGCCACCGCGGTGGCGCTGATGGCTGGCGCCACCGCGGCCTTCCCTGGGTACAGGACTGATTGGGAGCGCCGCAGCATGGCTGATTTCGACACCGCCAGCATCGTTGCCGGTTTGCGCAGCGTGCGCCAGCAATGGCGCGAGTCACAAAAGCGCTCCCTTGAGCCGGGTGGGCGCGAACTGCCCTCGCGCGATGCGCTGAACCAGATCATTGAAAGCCTCAAGGGCGCGCTGTTCCCGATGCGCCTGGGGCCACCCGATCTGCAACAGGAAAGCGAAGACTTCTACACCGGCCACACGCTGGAGGAGGCCCTGCATGCACTGCTGGCCCAGGTGCGCCTGGAGTTGCGCTATGTAGCCCGGCATCTCAACGAATCCGACGATGTGCTCGACACCCGGGCGCTGGCCGTCACACGGGCCTTCGCAGCATCGCTGCCAACCATCCGCACGCTGCTGGATAGCGACGTGCTGGCCGCGTTCCAGGGCGACCCGGCGGCACGCAGCGTGGATGAAGTGTTGCTGTGCTACCCCGGCATCCTGGCCATGATCCACCATCGGCTGGCCCACCGACTGTATGAGTTGGGCCTGCCGCTACTGGCGCGCATCGTCGCCGAGCTGGCGCATGGCCAGACCGGCATTGACATCCACCCCGGTGCCAGCATTGGTTCGGGCTTCTTCATCGACCACGGCACCGGTGTCGTGATTGGCGAGACCGCTGTCATTGGCGAGCGCGTGCGCCTGTACCAAACCGTGACGCTGGGGGCCAAACGCTTTCCCACCGATGCCGATGGCAATCTGCAAAAGGGGCTGCCGCGCCATCCGATTCTGGAGGACGACGTGGTGATCTATGCCGGGGCCACGGTGCTGGGGCGCGTCACCATTGGCCGAGGCGCCACCATTGGCGGAAATGTCTGGGTGACGCACGATGTGAAGCCCGGTGCCCACATCACGCAAGCCGTGTCCCGCCACGAAAGCGGCGCCGAGCCGGTAAGTGTATGAACGCCTGCTTGCTGAAGAACTTTGGCACCACTGTGCGCCGCCTGCGTGAGGCGCGCAACTGGTCCCAGGAGCAGTTGGCCGAGCACGCCGACCTGAATCGGTCCTATGTTGGCGAGATCGAGCGCGGTCAGGTGGTGGCCTCCATCCTGACCGTCGAAAAGCTGGCGCGAGCCTATGGCCTGTCCGGCGCTGTCCTGCTGGAGCACTGCGAAAAATCGCGTACTCCACAACCGGCCAAAGGCATCGATTTGGCGGCTATAGCCTGTTGAGTTTGCACTGGGCACTGCGGATACTGCCCGACGACCAAACCCTCTTCACCACCCTCTTCCATTTCTCTCAAAAGGTTTTCCATGGCAAAGCAACCCACCGTCCACACTACCTTGGGCGACCACGCCGCACGGCAACTGGCCAACGCCACCAAGACCACGGCCCAGCTGTCCACCATCTCCCCGCGCTGGCTCACGCACCTGCTGCAATGGGTGCCCGTGGAAGCCGGTATCTACCGCCTCAACACGGTCAAGAACCCCGAGTCCATCAAGGTCACCTGCACCGCCCGCGAAAGCGAAAACCAGTTGCCCCGCACGTTTGTGGACTACGACGACAAGCCGCGCGAGTTTTACCTGAACGCGGTCAGCACCATTCTGGATGTGCACACCCGCATCTCGGACCTGTACAGCAGCCCGCACGACCAGATCAAGGAACAACTGCGCCTGACCATTGAGACCATCAAGGAGAACCAGGAAAGCGAACTGATCAACAACCCGGACTACGGCCTGCTGTCACAGGTAACCGATGAGCAACGCATCTTCCCGTTGACTGGCGCCCCGACACCCGATGACCTGGACGAACTGCTGACCAAGGTCTGGAAAGAGCCCGCCTTCTTCCTGGCGCATCCGGTGACCATTGCCGCGTTTGGCCGCGAAGCGACCCGCCGGGGCACGCCCCCGCCCACGGTGAGCCTGTTTGGTTCGCAGTTCATCACCTGGCGCGGCGTGCCGCTGATCCCCAGCAACAAGGTGCCAGTGGCCGATGGCAAGAGCAAGATCCTGCTGCTGCGCGTGGGCGACAAGCGCCAGGGCGTGGTGGGCCTGTTCCAGCCAGGCCTGCCCGGCGAACAGAGCCCAGGCCTTTCGGTGCGCTTCATGGGCATCAATGACCAGGCGATCTCCAGCTACCTGATCTCGCTGTACTGCTCGCTGGCCGTGCTCACGCCCGACGCGCTGGCCGTTCTGGACGATGTGGAAGTGGGCAAGTACCACGATTACACCGACACCTACAAGTAAACCACCGTGAGTACGTCCGGATTTACACCGGCGCCGCCCAGTGCGGCGCCACCCATTGACCCTGCGCTCATTGCGCAGATGGCCAATGCGCTGTTTGCGGCAGGTCCATCGGGTGTGCCAGCGGCGGCACCCGTCCCGTCAGGTTTCCAGGCACCGGTCAATATTGCCCCTGCTGGCTCACCGTTGGCCAGCCCGGCAGGGTTTGGCCCCGGCGTGCCCGGAACCCCCATTCCACAAGGTCAAGTGCCCGGCACCAACCTGATCCCGGCCTCGCCCACACCGGTGCTGTCGTTGGCGCACCGTGCGCCTGCTCTGCAGCCCCATGCAGTCGCGGGGAATGGCGAGCCCGATGCCGTGCTGACGCAGGCGCCCGCCTACTCGCCGCGCTTTGGCAGCGGCGTACAGGGCGTGCCCGAAGCGCAAGCCACGGGGGTGTCGCAGGCCGCCACGCATTCCGCGTCGCCGTTCTACTTTCTGAGTGACACCTATGGGCATCCCTCCGCCAGTGGTACCACCATCAGCGATGATCTGGCCAATGCCCCATTCTCCCAACCTCAGGGGTTTGATCCGGCACCACCATCACAGGTCAGTTCAAGTTCTACGCCAGCGGCTGCGCCCAGCACGGTGCCATCCACCGAACCGCGCTACTACTTCGTGGACGCAGTGGTGTTACCCAGTGGTTATGTCACACCCGCAAAGCCAGCACCCCACGGCACCGTTCCACTCGCCGGTGCCGGACAGCGCCCTCCGTTCGACGTGAATGCGGTCCGAAGGGACTTCCCCATCCTGCAGGAGCGTGTCAACGGACGGCAGCTGGTCTGGTTCGACAATGCCGCCACGACGCACAAGCCGCAGTCGGTGATCGACCGGCTGGCGTATTTCTATGCGCATGAGAACTCCAACATCCACCGCGCCGCGCACGAGTTGGCGGCACGTGCCACCGACGCCTACGAGGGGGCACGGGAGAAGGTGCGGCAGTTCATCAACGCACCCGATGTGAATGAGGTCATCTTCGTGCGCGGCACCACCGAGGCCATCAATCTGGTGGCCAAGAGCTGGGGTGGCCAGCACGTGGGCGAAGGCGACGAGATCATCGTCAGCAACCTGGAGCACCACGCCAACATCGTGCCCTGGCAACAACTCGCTGCCGCCAAAGGTGCCAGGCTGCGCGTAATTCCGGTGGACGACTCGGGCCAAGTGCTGCTCGACGAGTACCAGAGGCTGCTCAACGACCGCACCAAGATCGTGGCCGTTACCCAGGTGTCCAATGCATTGGGTACTGTGGTGCCGGTCAAGGAGATTGTGGCCATGGCCCACCGCGCCGGTGCCAAGGCGTTGGTGGACGGCGCGCAATCGGTTTCTCACATGCGGGTGGATGTGCAGGATATCGGCGCCGACTTCTTTGTGTTCTCCGGACACAAGGTGTTCGGTCCGACCGGCATTGGTGCCCTGTGGGGCAAGCGCGAAGTGTTGGAAGACATGCCACCCTGGCAGGGTGGCGGCAACATGATTGCCGACGTGACCTTCGAGAAGACGGTGTTTCAGCCCATCCCCAACAAGTTTGAGGCCGGCACCGGCAACATCGCCGATGCCGTCGGTCTGGGTGCGGCCATTGACTACGTCAACCGAATCGGTATTGAAAACATCGGGCGTTACGAGCACGAGCTGCTGTGCTACGGCATGCAGCAACTGAACACCATCCCCGGTGTGCGTTTGGTGGGGACCGCTACCGACAAGGCCAGCGTGATGTCCTTTGTGCTGGCGGGATACACCACCGAGGAGGTGGGCAAGGCACTGAACGAGGAAGGCATTGCCGTGCGCACCGGCCACCACTGCGCACAGCCCATTCTGCGCCGCTTCGGGCTGGAGACCACGGTGCGGCCGTCGCTGGCGTTCTACAACACCTTTGACGAGGTGGACCGCCTGGTGGCGGTGGTGCGCCGGCTGGCCGGGCAGAAGCGCATCCACTGATTTGAGTAGCGCACCACGCCACAGAGGCATCTTCTTCAAAGCTGCAGCGGTTCTGCCTCTGCAGCTTTTTATATGTCGCAAACGACATAAACAAAGAAAAAAATAGTAGTTTGTGTTTTAAGGGCGCCTGCTGACAATGGCCCTTCGTTCGATTCAGCAAGCACCATGTCACGCGTTTCACCCACCATCATCATCGTGCCCGGCTGGCGCGACTCCGGGCCTGGCCATTGGCAAAGCCTGTGGGCCGACAGCCTGCATGGCGCTCGGCGCACGCAGCAGGATGATTGGATCGCTCCCAGCCGCCAGGCCTGGGTCGGCTCGCTGGCGCGCCAGATTCTGGAGGCCGACGCACCGGTGGTGATAGCCGCCCACAGCCTGGGTTGCATGGCCACGGTGCACCTGCCGCCCGAGGCGGCGCAGCGCATCCAGGGTGCGCTGCTGGTGGCGCCGGCCGACCCCGAGCGGCGCGGCGTGCTGGCGGACTTTGCGCCAGTGCCCTACCAGGCCCTGCCCTACCGCAGCATCATCGTTGCCAGCAACAACGATCCCTATTGCCCGGTGCGCACTGCCGGTGCCTACGCACGCGCCTGGGGCAGCGAATTCGTGCGGTTGCAAAACGCCGGGCACATCAACATCGAATCTGGCTTTGGTGCCTGGCCACTGGGCCTGGCGCTGCTGCAATCCCTGGTGGGCGAAGGCTGGGTCGCACCCGCCGCCACCTCCACCCATCCACAACCCGCTTTGGAGACCACACCATGACTACGCCTAAGACTTTCAAACAAAAAACCCGCCTAGCCCTCGCCGTTATTGCGCTGACAGCTAGCAATTTTGTAGCAGCACAAACCACCACACTGCTGAATGTGTCATACGACGTGGCGCGCGAGTTCTACAAGGACATCAACACGGCCTTCATCGCCAGCTACAAAAAGAGCACCGGCAAAGACATCAAGAT
>JAVBYK010000304.1 GCA_030824095.1 bacterium | reverse complement strand
TTGATGTCCATCTTCTTCCTGGCCGCCATCATCGTCGGCGGCATGGGCTCCATCCTGGGCGGCATTCTGGGCGCGGTGTTCATGACCATGGTGCCCGAGCTGCTCAAGCTGGTGTTTGACCTGCTGCCCAACAACACGGAACTCACGGTGTTCCTGTCGCCGGTGCGCACCATCATCTTTGGTCTGCTGATCATCGGATTTCTGGTTTTCGAGCCGCATGGGCTCGCAGAAGTGTGGCGGCGCATTCGCCGTTTTTTCCATCTGTGGCCCTTCCGTAACTGACACGGAGCGACGCCCAGTTCCCTGAAACGTCAACAGAAAGTAGGAGACAAGCATGCAAGATTCCCTGACCTCCCAACGCCGCCGCTCCCTGCTGCTCGCCGCCGGCGCCACGCTGGTGGCCCCCCTGGCCGCGCACGCCCAGGCCAGCGCCGAAGAGATCGTGATCGGTGGCTCCATCCCCATGACCGGCGTGTTCTCGTTTGCGGGCATCGGCATCAATGCCGGCATTTCCGACTACGTGAAGATCGTCAACGACGGCGGCGGCATCAAGGGCCGCAAGATCAAGTACGTGCCCGAGGACACCGGCTACAAGGTCGATGTGTCGGTGGCCACCTTCAAGAAGATCACCAGCCAGAACAAGGTCAACCTGTACTACGGTGACTCCACCGGTTTCTCCAAGACCATCAACCCCGAGCTGGAGCGCAACGGCGCCATCATGATGGCCGGCGCCTCCTTCGCCACCGAACTGAACGACCCTGCCAAGTACCCCAACCAGTTCCTGGTGGGGCCTGACTACACCGAGATGTTTGGCATCCTGCTGCGCCACATCGCCAAGGAAAAGCCCGGCGCCAAGGTGGCCTTCGTCTACTCCGACTCCGAATTCGGGCGCGATCCCATCGACAGCAGCGAGGCCCTGGCCAAGAAGCTGGGCCTGTCGGTGCCGATCAAGATCATGACACCGGCCGGCAGCGTGGACGTGTCGGGCGAGGTCATCAAGCTGCGCCGCGCGGCACCCGACTACACGATCTTCCACGGCTACATCCTGGCCCCCATTCCCGAATTCATCACCCAGGGCAAGCAGCAGGGCATGACCAGCAAGTGGATGGGCACCTTCTGGACCATGGACAGCTCCACCGTCATGAAGATGGGCGAGGCCGGCGACGGCTTCATGGGCGTAATGCCCTACCGCTACTACTACGACACCTCGGCCAAGGCGCCCATGCTCGACAAGATCCGCCAGATGCGCCCCGAGTACCAGAGCACGGCCTATATCCAGGGCTTCTTGGCAGCCATGCTGTTCACCGAATCGGCCAAGCGCTGCATCGAGGCCGGCAAGCCGCTGGACGGCAAGAACCTCAAGGCCGCGCTCAACAGCATCAAGGACTTTGACACCGGCGGCCTGATCGGCGTGCCAATCACCATCAAGGGCAACTCCATCCCGGTAGGCCGCGTCTACAAGGCCGACATGAAGGCCCAGAAGATGGTGGCCGCGTCTGACTGGATCTCTCTGTAAGCCACGCAATGAACCTGCCCCGCACGGACCATGTCCTCGAAGTCAACAACATCGAGGTCATCTACAACAAGGTGGTGCAGGCCCTGCGGGGCCTGTCCCTGGCCGTGCCGCGCGGCCAGATCGTGGCCCTGCTGGGCAGCAACGGGGCGGGCAAGTCCACCACGCTGAAGGCCATTTCGGGCCTGCTCACCCTTGAAGACGGCGAGCTCAAGAGTGGCAGCATCCTGTTCAACGGCCAGACCACGGCACGCCAGGAGCCCCAGCAGCTGGTACGCCAGGGCCTGTCGCATGTGATGGAGGGCCGGCGCGTGTTCGAGGACCTGACCATCGAGGAGAACCTGGTCGCCGCCACCTATGCCCTGACCGGGCGCAAGGACGCCAAGCCCGACTTTGACCTGGTCTACACCTATTTCCCCCGGCTCTATGAGCGCCACAAAAGCCTGGCCGGCTACCTGTCGGGCGGCGAGCAGCAGATGCTGGCCATTGGCCGGGCGCTGATTGCGCAGCCGCAGCTGATCCTGCTGGACGAGCCCTCGCTGGGCCTTTCCCCAAAGCTGGTGGAAGACATCTTTGGCATCATCGCCCGCATCAACGCCGAGCAGGGTGTCTCCATGCTGCTGGTGGAGCAGAACGCCACCGTGGCGCTGGCCGTGGCGCACAGTGGCTACATCATGGAGAACGGCAAGATCGTCATCGACGGCAGCGCCGAACGCCTGGCCTCGGACCCCGATGTGCGCGAGTTCTACCTGGGCGTGGGGGGCGGCGGCGAAACGCGCAGTTTCCGCGACATCAAACATTACAAACGCCGCAAGCGCTGGCTGTCATGACCCTGCACGCACCCACCGCACTCCCCTCCCTCACACTGCCGCAGATGCTGCGCGAGCGTGCCCGCACCAGCCCGGATCGCATCGCCATCCGCCAAAAAGACTTTGGCATCTGGAAGCCGTTCTCCTGGGCCGACTACCACCGCCGGGCCTGCCACTTTGGCCTGGGCCTGCGGGCCCTGGGCCTGCCGGCGGGCGGCCATGTGGGCGTGATTTCCGAGAACCGCATTGAATGGGTGCTGGCACAGATGGGCGCCGGCCTGGTCGGCGCGGTGACGGTGGGCGTGTACCCCACCAGCCCGACCTCGGAGGTGGCCTATGTGGTGGGCCACGCCGACATCGAAGTCATGGTCTGCGAAGACCAGGAGCAGACCGACAAGGTGCTCGAAGCGCTGGACCAGTTGCCACGGCTGCGCAAGATCGTGGTCATGGAGACCAAGGGCCTGCGCAGCTACGCGCCTGAAGCCCGCGGCCTGATCGCCACCTTTGGCGAGGTCGAACAGCTGGGCGCCAAGCAGGGCGACCCGGCGGTGATTGACCAGGCGCTGGCGCGGCAAACCCTGGACGATGTGGGCCTGATGATCTACACCTCGGGCTCCACCGGCAAGCCCAAGGGCGCCATGATCTCGTACCGCAACATCCGCGGCGTGGTGCCGGGCATCGTGGAGCGCCTGCGCCTCACCCACGACACCACCCACCTGTCCTACCTGCCGCTGTGCCACGTGGCCGAGCAGATGCTCACCACCTTCTGCCCGGTCTACAACGGCTCCCAGGTCAACTTTGGCGAATCCATCCGCACCGTGCAGGAAGACCTGCGCGAGGTGGCGCCCACCATGTTCCTGGGTGTGCCGCGCATCTGGGAAAAGATGCACGCCTCCATCAGCATCAAACTGCAGGAAGCCGGCGGCCTGCGCCGCGCCCTGTTCGAGCGCGCCTACGCCGCCTGCAAGCCGCTGGCCGAGAAACCCCGCAGCGCCTGGACGCTGGGCGACAAGGCCCGGTTCTATGCCAGCTACTGGGTCATTTTCCGGGCCCTGCAAAACTTCATCGGTCTGCGCAATGCGCAGGTGGCACTGACCGGCGCGGCACCCATTCCGCCGGATGTGGTGCGCTTCTTCCGGGTGCTGGGCGTGCCGCTGGTCGAGGTCTATGGCCTGACGGAATCCAGCGGCATGGTGACCGGCCACCCCATCGACCAGGTCATCATCGGCACGGTGGGCACGCCCACGCTGGGGGTGGAGTGGCGCATCGGCGCGGCAGGTGAGCTGCAGATGCGCGGCGACATGGTGTTTGCCGGCTACTACAAGAACCCCGAGGCCACGGCCGGCAGCATCCAGGACGGCTGGCTGCACACCGGCGATGTGGTGCGTGAGGAAGGCGGCCAGCTCAAAATCGTGGACCGGCTGAAGGACATCATGATCACGGCTGGCGGCAAGAACCTGACGCCGTCGGAGATCGAGAACACGATGAAGAGCAGCCCCTACATCAAGGAGTGCGTCATCGTGGCCGAGGGGCGCAAGTTCGTCGGTGCGCTGGTGATGATCGACTTCGAGACCGTTGGCAAATGGGCCGAGGCGCAGCGCATTCCGTTCACCCACTTCCGCTCGCTGGTCGAGCACCCCCAGATCCGCAGCCTGATCGACACCGAAATCGCCACCGGCAACCAGCGCCTGGCCCAGGTGTCGCAGATCCGCAAGTTCCACCTGCTGACCAAGGAGCTGGACCACGACGATGGCGAAGTCACCGCCACCATGAAGGTGCGCCGCTCCAGCATCTACAAGACCTACGCGGCAGAAATCGAAGCCCTGTACCACTGAGTCAGCGGGCGACTGACCGCTAGGAAAGGAACACTCCATGTCTTCCACACCCAACCCGCAAGCCCCCTTGCTGGTGGAGCGCAGGGGCGCCGCCGTGCACCTGTGCTTCAACCGCCCGCAGGCACTCAACGCGGTGGACGTGCCGATGGCGCAGGCCCTGCTGGAGGCGCTGCGCAGCCTGGTGGGCGACACCAGCGTGCGCGCCGTAGTGTTGCGCGGCATGGGCAAGGGCTTCATGGCCGGCGGTGATCTTGCGACCCTGCGCGCCGACCCGGTGCAGGGTGCAAACGACCTGCTGGGCCCGCTGAACGCGGCGCTGGAGCTGATGGCGAAGCTGGATGCACCGGTCATCGCCCAGGTGCACGGCGTGGCGGCCGGTGCCGGGCTGAGCCTGATGCTGCAGGCCGACCTGGTGCTGGCGGCGCAGGACACCCGCTTCAACCTGGCCTACATCAACCTGGGCACCAGTTGCGACGTGGGCGCCTCCTGGGCCTTGCCGCGCCTGGTCGGTCTGCGCCAGGCCCTCGAAATTGCGCTGCTGGGCGACACCCTGGACTGCGCCGACGCCTTGCGCCTGGGACTGGTGAACCGCGTGGTGCCGGCCGACCAGCTCGATGCGCAGGTGCAGGCACTCACCGAGCGTCTGGCCAGCGGGCCGACACGGGCCTATGGCGCCATGAAACGGCTGATGCGCAACGCCTTCGACCATGACTTGGGGGCGCAACTGTCGCTGGAGGCGGCTGCTTTCGTGCAATGCGCGCAGACCCAGGACTTCAGGACCGGGATCGAGGCCTTCTACGGCAAGCACCCGGCACGCTTTGTCGGCGCGTGAACGCAATATTTGCTACTATTTTAGTAGCGCAATACGCATATTCCACGAGGGCTATCGGCCCATTTGGCTATAAACCATTCCGCTGCGCCGCCCCTCGCACCGCTACAAAATTCTGTTTGACGAACACCACCAGCGAGCCCAGCACCACGGGCACCAGCAGGTATTGCAGGGGCCGGTTTTCGTCGAAGTCCTGCACCTCGGTCGCCAGGGCGTAGGCGGCGGCCAGCAGCAGCAGCGCCACCAGGCGCAGGCTCCAGGCCGTGGGCTGCAGGTGTTTCGCATCCATGCGCGCCAACAGGCGCGTGCCCAGCATGCCGGCCAACAGGCCCAGGCACAGGCCCACCGCCACATCGCCCGGCCAGTGCGCCCCCACCGCAATGCGCGACAGGCCGGCTCCAGACGCCAGCACAAACAGCCACAGGTGGCGTGCGCGGCCCGTCTGCGGCAGCGCAAAGTAGATAGCCGAGGCCACGGCAAAGGCGGTGAGCGTGTGGCCGGACGGCATGGAGACGTTGTGCAGGGTCTCACCCACGATGCGCATCTGCGCGTTGTCCACCTCGGCCGCCGGGCGTGGACTGAACAACAGGCCCTTGCCGATGCGAGCAAATGCAATGGCAAAGGGCGCGGCGCAGAGCCAGGCCCACATCAGGCGCGGTGCCAGCACCAGGAGCGGCGCCGTCACGCCCAGCACGCCCCAGGCATTGCCCAGCAGGGACAGGCCGGTCCACACGGGCGCCGCAACCGGCGCACACCAATGGTTGATGGCCACAAACATGGCCGGCTCAAAAGTGTGCAGCCACAGCGGCGCACTGAGCACGAACAGGACCAGGGGCAAGAGCCAGAGGCGGGCGGGAATCGGGGCAACGGTCATGGGGCAGCGCCTTGCAGTTGGGGTTGCGGCTGGCCGGACCAGTTGCGGCAGGCAAAGAAGCGGAAGCTGGCGATGGGTTCCCCCAGGCGCTGCACGTCCTGAGTGGCCAGCAGCGTGCAGCTGGCAAAGCCGTGCGCGCCCAGCGGCACGGTGTAGGCCAGTTGCGACCAGTCCACCAGCAGGGTGTCGCCGCCGGGGGGGAGGTCGCCGGCCCACAGGTCGAACTGGTCAAAGCGGTCTTCCAGCACATGCACCGGCAGTGGCCGTGCGTACCAGCCCAGGCGGCTGGCCAGCGTCCAGTTCTGCACCGCCACGCTGTGCAGCCCCTGCTGCGCCGCCAGCGTGCGGGCAGTAGCACCAGCCTGCTCCCAGCCATGCAGGTCGGCAAACGGGTTGGAGGGCTGGGCGCTATTGCCCTGCCCGGTGCTGTTGGCCACCAGCGGCTGGCCGGCGCTGAGCATCAGGCCCAGCAGCACCGCGCTCACCAGTGCCTGCGCCACCACCAGCCCCAATACGAGCCGGCGACGGTTTTGTTGCCAGGCACGGGCCAGCCCCACGCCGGCAAACGGCGCCAGCGCAACCCAGGCCGGCGCCGTCCAGTGCGGCAGACTGGTGCCACCGCTTGAGAGCACCGCCATCACGAAAAACGGAATGGCAAAGAACAGCAGCAGGCTGAGTGCTCCGGGCACCACACCCTGGCGCGACCCCGCCCAGGCCCACGCCAGCAGCGGACCGTAGGCCAGCACCTGCACCAGCAGAAAGCGCAGCACAGGGGCCGCCTGCCAGCCCCCGCCGGCCCCATGTTGGGCCTGGTAGGTGAACGAAATCCAGTGGTTGGCGTGGTTCCAGACCGCCACGGGCAGCACCAGCACCAGCGCCACCAGCACCGCTACCCAGGGCCAGGGGCTGCGCAGCAGCGATCCGCCATGGGCCAGCAATAGGCACAGGGCAACGGCCACTGCGGCAAAGATCGCCGTGTACTTGCTGAGACCCGCCAGCCCCAGCAGCAGCCCCAGCGCCAGCCAGGCGCCGGGGCGTCGCAGGGCGTCGCCCTGCATCAGGTCCAGCGTCAGCCAGACTATGGCGGCGCTCCAGAACACCAGCAGGGTGTCGGGCAGCAGGCCGATGCCCAGCACATGCAGCAAGGGGGTCAGGGCCAGCACCGCAATCGCCCACCAGCCGGCCACGCCAACGGGCAAACCGGCCTGCAGCCGCTCAGCCAGGCCATGCACCAGCAGGGCCGTGCCCAGCCACAGCACTTGCGGCACCAGGCGCAGCAGCCAGGTCGGCGCATTC
>JAVBYK010000077.1 GCA_030824095.1 bacterium | reverse complement strand
GGTGCAATCTGCTGGGGCGGGCGGCGCAGCGCCGGTGTGCAGGCAAAGGTGGCCTGCTTCTCCACCACGGTTTGCACCACCTGCAGTGCTCCCAGGCCCAGCGGCCGGAGCTGGCTGGCGGCTTGTGCCAGCACGGCGGCCTGCAGTTCCTCGCGGCTGCCGGCGCTGGCACTCACGACAAAGGCAAGCAGTCCGGCTGGGCCATCCAACTGGCCCCGGTCGAACACGAACTGGGCGGGCGCCTCGGGCGTGGCATGCAGGGCCAGCATGGGGTGCGGCAGGCGGGCCTGTGGCGCCCAGGCGTAGACGGTGGCGATGGCCTCAAAGCGCAGGGTCTGCGCCGTGGCGGCCCAGGTCCGCAGGGAATTTGCTATGGATTCAGGAGCGGTCTGTGCAGATTCCACGAGGGCTAGCACCGCATTCGATGCAGAACTGCTCCACACAACCCGGTCAAACGCTTGGCCGTCGAGCAGCCAATGGTCGGCCTGGTTGCGCAACTGCTGGACGCGCTGGCCCAGGTGCACGCGGGCGCCGCGCTGGGTGATCCACTGTGCTGCAGCGCCGGGAAAGATCGCGGTGAGGTCAGTCCGTGGCAGCAGCAGGTGGGAGCCGCCCCGGATGCCGAACAGCGCGTCCTTCAGCACGCGCAGGAACACACTGGCGCTGGCTTGGGTCGCCGGGGTGTTGAGGGCTGAGACGCACAGCGGCTCTATCAGTTCGTGCAGCACGCGCGGCGCCAGGCCCTGGCACAACTGGGCCACAGACAGGTGGGCATCGCAGGCAAAGCCGGCCCACTGCCAGCCCAGCGAGGCGCGGATCAGCGAGAAGCGTTCGCCCCAGCTCCAGCCGCGCGCGGTGGCAATAGCCGCAATGGCGTCCAGCGGCGCCGGCCAAGCGGCGGCCCACGCAGGTGTCTGCAGCCCGCTGCCATCGACAAAGGGCAGGGACAGGGCACCGCGCAGCAGATGGGCCTGCAGGTCCACGCCGACCATTTGCATTAGACGCAGGGTCTCGGTGTAGGCCCCAATCAGGATGTGCTGGCCGTTGTCCAGCATGACCGGCGTTTCGTCGGGCAGGGTGGCCTGCACGGCGCGGGCGCGACCACCCAGCGTGCGGGAGGCCTCGAATACGGTGACGTCATGGCCCGCCTGGCACGCCGCCACCGCTGCCGCCATGCCGGCCCAGCCGGCGCCGACGATGCCGACCTTCACATTCTTCCCAATGCTTGCACCTTCCACGCCAGCCACAGCTTGCGCAGCGGTGTCAGGCTGATGCGCTGGTGCAGCACCTGGAAGTTGTCGCGCTCGATTTCGCGCAGCAGCGCCCGGTAGATGCTGGCCATCATCAGGCCGGGCTTTTGCGCGCGGCGGTCTTCGGCGGGCAGCAGGGCCAGGGCCTCGTCATACAGTGCGTGGGCACGCTGGGCCTGGAACTGCATCAGCGCGGTGAAGCGTTCGGAGTAGGTGCGCTTCAGAATCTCGTGCGCCTTCACGTCAAACTGCTTGAGTTCGTTGACCGGCAGGTAGATGCGTCCGCGCAGCGCGTCTTCGCCCACGTCACGGATGATGTTGGTGAGCTGCAGGGCCTGGCCGAGCTTGTGCGCGTATTGCGTGGTTTGCGCCTGGGTCTGGCCAAAGATGCGGGCCGCGACCTCACCGACGACGCCGGCCACCAGGTGGCAATAGCGCTGCAGGCCGGCGTAGTCCAGATACCGGGTTTGCTCCAGGTCCATCTGGCAGCCTTCGATGACGGCCTGCAAATGGCGCTGTTCGATGCCAAATTCGGCGGTGAGCGGCATCAGGGCCTGCGTCACCGGGTGGCTGGGCTGGCCGGCAAACGACTTGGCCACTTCCGACTGCCACCACGCCAGCTTGGTCTGGGCGATGCTGGGGTCCACCATGTCGTCCACCACATCGTCCACTTCGCGGCAAAAGGCATAGAACGCGGTGATGGCGGCGCGCCGGGAGGCGGGCAGAAAGAGGAAGGCGTAGTAGAAGCTGCTGCCGGAGGTGGCAGCCTTGTCCTGAACGTATTGCGCGGGGGTCATGGCGGCAATTGTCGCCCAGAGTAGGGGGCAGAAATCTTCCCCGCTGAATCAGGTGGGCTGGGCGTTTTGCTCCGTGTCCCCCGCCCGCTGCGCGGGCTCCTCCTTGACCTGCGCAAAACGCCCAGCCCACCTGATTTGCCAGCTGCGGTGGTACGCAGTCCGAATACCCGGTCGCAGCAGAAGGGGTGGGGGTGGGCACCAGAGTGAGGTCAAGGAGGAGGGCGAAGCCCGGGGGACACGAACGGCGGTGCCTACCCCCATCCCTTTTGCGTGTTCAAGGGACAGCGCCCCTCACATCCACACAGTCCGCCACAGCATCACCGGGAAATCCCACCACCGCAGCGTGGGCCGCTGGTTCAGGGTGGCGAAGTGCAGGGCCTCGATCTTGTCCAGAATGCGCAGGCCCCCTTGCACCACCAGACGCAGCTCCCAGCCAGCGCGACCCGGCACCTGGCGGACCAGTTTGGAGCCAAATTGCATGCTGGCCCTCGCCGTTGCTACGCAGTGTGCTATCAAGTTGGTAGCGTTTTCGGTTTGCCGCCGGGCCAGGATGTCGGCCTGGGTGACGCCAAAACGGGTGCAATCTTCCTGCGGGAGGTAGTAGCGACCCCGGGGGATGTCCACGCTCAGGTCCTGCCAGAAGTTGATGAGCTGCAGTGCGCTGCAGATGGCGTCGCTGCGTTGCAGCGCCAGCGCATCCGTCACGCCATACAGGTGCAGCAGCAGGCGCCCCACCGGGTTGGCCGAGCGGCGGCAGTAGTCCAGCAGTTCGGCGTGGGTTGCGTAGCCTTCGGCGGCGGCAGACTTTTCGGTGTCCTGCACAAAGGCATCCAGCAGGTCATGCAGCAACTGCGGTGGGAGCTGGTGGGTCTGCAGGGCGTGGCGCAGGGGACCAAACACCTGGGGCCAGTGTGCGCTGGGCGCGCGGGCAGTGCAGACGGCAGTCAGGTCATCCCGGTAGGCCTGCAGCTCGGTGAGCCGCTGCGCCGCCGTGGCGTCACCTTCGTCGGCTATGTCGTCGGCAGTCCGGGCAAAGTGGTAGATGGCGGCAATGGGCGCGCGCAGGTGCGCGGGGCACAGAAGGGATGCGACCGGAAAGTTCTCGTAGTGGGAGATCGGGGCGGGGCTGTCCGGGTTTGGGTGCATGGGCAGGATTTTGCCAGCAGGGTACTTTCAGGCTGCGAGAGCGCTTTGCAAGCCAATGCACGTCAAATATTGATGCTGGTCAAGTTGATCAAAATCATGCAAAAGATATGCCGGTAATTGCACGTCTGGGCTTGGCGCGCGCAGTCAATCTGACTAGGATGCTTTTAAAAGGCGTGTGACAGCGGACGACAGGATACTGCTGCACATAGCACCACCTGCATTGCCTGGTGCCCACAATGAATACACAAACAACGTTGGAAGCTGTCGATACCTACCGCCGTACGCTGACCAACGCGGCGCCGCAGCGTGGTCTGCGCACGCTGCTGTTGATGGGCCTGGTGGTTGTGAACATCCTGATGCTGGTGTGGGTGCTGCATTCGCTGCAGCTCAGTCGCCAGCAGTACGAAAACAATGCCCGGAATCTGACCCAAAACGTGACCAGCGCGCTGGATCAGAACGTGACCAAGACCATCGAAAAGGTGGATCTGGCCCTGCACTATGTGGCCGATGAGCTGGAGCGCCAACTGGCGGGCAGGGGCATCGACGAGAAGACCAGCAACACCTTTCTGGCGGTGCAGGAGCAAAGGCTTCCGGAGGTGGAGGCGTTTCGCGTCTCCCGCGCCGATGGACTGGTCATTCTGGGCAAGGGGCTGGTCAAGGACGCGAAGGCCAGTTGGGCCGACCGGGACGACTTCATCTACCACCGCACCCATGTGGACTCAGGGCTGCAAATCACCAAGCCGCGCATGGGGCGCGTGGCCAAACAGTACATCGTGGGCTTTTCGCGTCGCTACAACCACCCGGACGGCAGTTTTGCTGGAACGGTGTCGGCACCTGTTGCAGTGGAGCATTTCACCCACTTGCTGTCGCAGTTTGACGTGGGCTCCAAGGGCACCCTGATATTGCGTGATGCGGATCTGGGGTTGATTGCGCGTGTGCCACCCCTGCCCGACAACCCGGCCGGGCAGGTCGGCAATCGGGTGGTGTCTGACGACTTCCGTCGTGTCTTTGAATCGGGTGAGCAGACCGCGACGGACTTCACGTCCGCCAGCCCGGACGGGCAACAGCGCATCTTCACCTTCCACCGGATGCAGGGCGCACCCATGGTGACCATCGTTGCTGCTTCCCGGCTGGATTACATGAAGGGCTGGATGGACGAGGTATACCGCGCCCTGGCGATGGTGGGGGGCTTTTTCCTGTTGTCCGTGCTGTTGGCTGTCTCCCAGTTCCGCCTGTTGCGCCAGTCAGAGCGTTACAGCATGGACTTGCAGCAAAGCCACGCCTTTGTGAGCAATGTTCTGGATTCGCTGGGGGAGCATGTCGCGGTGATAGACGCGCACGGCGTCATCACCGCGGTAAATGGCTCGTGGCGCCAGTTCGCTGCGCAGAATGGTGCGCCCAGCGGTGCCAATGGTTATGTCGGGACCAATTACCTCGACGCGTGTTTGGGCACTGCGGGTTCTCCCCGGGGCGAACAGGCACTGGAGGTTTATGGCGGGGCCAAGGCGGTGCTGAGGGGTGCACAGCCCAGTTTCACCCTGGAATACCCTTGTCACTCTCCGACAGAGCAGCGCTGGTTCAAATTGTTCGTCATGCCTTTGTTGGGTGAGCATCACGGCGCCGTGATGATTCACCAGGATGTGACTGAGCAGCACCAGGCCGAAGAGAAAATTCGCGCCAGCGAGGAGCGCTACCGCCTGCTGGCGGACAACGTGAGCGATGTGATCTGGGTGATGGACCTGGCCTCGCGCCGTTTCACCTATGTCAGTCCTTCGGTACTGCAGTTGCGGGGGTATACACCCGAAGAGGTCATGGCCATGCCCGTTGAGGCCGCGCTGACGCCGGAGTCAGCGGCCCTTGTCAAAAGCCGCATGCAGGCGATGCTGGCCGAGTTTGCGGGCGGGAAATCTGCCGATCTCAGTGCGGTGGTGGAGCTCGATCAACCCCATCGTGATGGCCATACCGTGAACACCGAAGTCATGACGCGCTATCTGCTGGACGCTCAGGGTCGCCCCACAACCGTTGTGGGCGTCTCCCGCGACATTACACAGCGCAAACAGCAGGAGCTGCAGTTGCGCGCCAGCGAAGAACATTTCCGCATGCTCGCCGAGAACATGGGCGACATCGTCTGGAAGGCAGACCGGCAAATGCGCTTCACCTACATCAATGCTGCTGACCGGCGGATTCGTGGATTCCCGCGCGAAGAAGTGGTGGGGTTCTTCATTGAGGATGCGCTGACGCCCGAAGGGCGGACGATTCTTGCCGAACTGGTCAGGAGTCGGCGTGCCGCGGAGGACAATGGCCAGAAGGGATTGGCGCTGTCCTACGAAATTCCGATGCGGCACCGCAATGGTGGGGCGGTCTGGATCGAGTTGTCCACCATGCCGACCTACAACAGCGCAGGCGAGATCACGGGCTTTCAGGGCATGGGGCGTGACATCAGCGAGCGTAAACGCCGGGAGTCCGAGTTGGTGCAGTCCCACCAGTTCTTGGAGAGTCAACTGGAGGAGGCCGCTGCGCAGAGAACCGTCCTGCAGGAACAGGCCATTCGTGATCCGCTCACGGGCCTGTTCAACCGGCGCTACCTGGGCGAGACCCTGCCGCGCGAACTCTCGCGGGCCAAGCGGGAGTCTTATTCAGTGGCGGTGATCATGCTGGATCTGGACCATTTCAAGCGCATCAATGACGAATACAGCCACGCCGCAGGCGATGAAGTGCTACGGACCTTGTCTGCATTGCTCACGATGGGCGCGCGCGATAGCGACATGGTGTGCCGCTTTGGAGGAGAGGAGTTCGTGGTCATCATGCCGGGAATCACGGCCGAACTGGCGCTGGAGCGGGTGGAGGACTGGCGTTCCGAGTTGGAGACAATGACGGTTGTCTATGGGGAGTCTCGCATTGGCGTGACGCTGTCCGGCGGAATTGCCATGTTCCCTGACCACGGCGTTTCGAGCGATGTCTTGCTGTCGCGCGCCGACGAGATGCTCTATCGATCCAAGCATGATGGGCGCAACCGCATCACGGTCTATGGCGGGGCTTTCCGGGACTCTTCGTGAATGAATGGTCTGGCGCAGCTACATCGCATCCGGTTGCAATTGCGGCGCTGCTTTGGCAAAGGCATCCAGCGCCAGGCAAGCCTCCTCAATGCGCCGTAGGGTCGGAAAGGCATCCAGCGGTGTGGCGAAGCGCCGCGAGTTGGCGATCTGCGGAATCAGGCAGCAGTCCGCCAGGCCCGGTGTGTTGCCGTGGCAAAACGTGCCGGTCTCCGGGCTCTGGGAGAGCATGGCCTCCAGCGCGGTAAAGCCCAGCGTGATCCAGTGGCGGTACCAGTCGGCCTTGGTGGATTCATCCACCTTCAGGTCGCGTTCCAGGTATTGCAGCACGCGCAGGTTGTTCAGTGGATGGATCTCGCAGGCGATGGTTTGCGCCAGGGCGCGTACCCGGGCGCGGCCCAGGGCATCGCGCGGCAGCAGAGCGGGCTCGGGATGGGCCTCGTCGAGGTATTCCATGATCGCCAGTGACTGGCCCAGCGCGCGGCCGTCGTCGGTGACCAGGGTTGGCACCAGCTCGGCGGGGTTGATCTGGTGGTACTCGGGCGCGTGCTGGGCGCCGCCGCCGTGCAGCAGGTGCACCGGCACATAGGTGTAGGGCAGGCCCTTGAGGTTGAGCGCAATGCGCACCCGGTAAGAGGCCGAGCTGCGAAAGTAGCTGTAGAGCTGGAGCATGGGCAGGTCTTTCGTGCGTCAGGAGAGGGGGCGTGCCGGGAGCAAGGTGCCGCGCACTTCGCCAAAGCCGATGCGCGCCGCGCCACTCGCCTGGCAGGCGCCACGAAAGATCACGGTGTCGCCATCTTCCAGAAAGGTGCGCGTCTCGCCGCCGGGCAGGCTCAGCGGCTGCTTGCCACCCAGGGAAAGTTCCATCAGCGAGCCGGCTTCATCCGGGCTGGGGCCAGACTGCGTGCCGCTGCCCAGCAGGTC
>JAVBYK010000437.1 GCA_030824095.1 bacterium | reverse complement strand
ATCGCGCGCCGTCAATGGGCATTGAACTTGCTGCACCCACCCAGCGTGACAATCACCCAGCGTTTCCCCAGCGAACTGTTGGGATAATGCCAAGCTTTTTAAGGAGTGCGCCGTGCTGCTGACCCTGGTCATCGTCTACCTGCTGATCACCATCGCCATTGGTCTCTACGCAGCCAAGCGCGTCAAGAACACCTCGGACTACGCGATTGCGGGTCGGCATCTGCCGCTGGTCATGATCGTCACCACGACCTTCGCCACCTGGTTTGGATCAGAAACGGTGCTCGGCATTCCAGCCAAATTTGTGAACAGCGGCTTGAACGGTGTGGTGGAGGACCCTTTCGGCGCGGGAACCTGCCTGATCCTGGTCGGCATGTTTTTCGCCGCCAAGTTGTACAAGATGAACCTGCTGACCATCAGCGACTACTACCGTGAGCGCTTTGGCCGCTCGGTGGAAATCATTTGCTCCCTGATCATCATGCTGAGCTACCTCGGCTGGGTATCGGCGCAGGTCACAGCCCTTGGGCTTGTGTTCAACCTGCTTTCAGGGGACGCCATCAGTATTCCCCTGGGCATGACCATCGGCGTGGTCTCCATCCTGGCCTACACGCTGTTCGGCGGTATGTGGTCGGTGGCGGTGACCGATTTCATCCAGATGATCATTCTGGTGGGCGGGCTTGCAATACTGGCGGTGTTTGCTGGCGACATGGCAGGAGGCGCCGACAAGGTAGTGGCCTTGGCAGTGAGCCAGGACATGTTCAAGTTCCTGCCGGAGCCATCGTTCAAAGACATCGTTTTCTTCTTTGCCGCGGCCATCACCATGATGCTGGGCTCCATCCCCCAGCAGGACGTGTTCCAGCGCGTGATGTCGGCCAACAACGTCAACGCTGCCACCAAGGGACCGGTGATTGGCGGCATCTGCTACATCCTGTTTGCCTTTGTGCCCATGTTCCTGGTCACCAGCGCGCTCATCATCATGCCCGACCAGACCGCTGCCCTGCTCAAGGAAGATCCGCAAAAGGTGCTCCCCACCCTGGTGCTGGAGAAGATGCCTTTTGTGATGCAGGTGCTGTTCTTTGGTGCGCTGCTGTCGGCCATTAAATCCACGGCCTCTGCCACCCTGCTGGCGCCCAGCGTCACTTTTGTAGAGAACATCTGGCGCCAGTTCAAACCGCGCATGGGTGACAAGGAAGAACTGCGCACCATGCGGATCGCCGTTCTGGTCTTCAGCATCTCAGTGCTGGCCTATGCGATCAAGATGCAGGGCACGCCCATTTACGAAATGGTGTCGGGTGCCTACCAGGTGACACTGGTCGGCGCATTCATCCCGTTGGTGTTCGGCTTGTACTGGAAGCGCGCGACCACACAGGGCGCCCTGTTCTCGATCGTGCTGGGGCTGCTGACGTGGCTGCTGTTCCTGGCCACACCGGCCGGTGCAGAATTTCCTGCCCAATTGGCCGGCATCCTGGCCGCCCTGGCGGGCATGCTGCTGGGTTCGCTGGGGCCGCAGGCTATTCCCAACGCGCACGCCAGTCACCACAAGCTGCCAGGTGTGGCAGGATGACGGCGCCCGTTTCGCACGACGCGTCTGCAGGCACCCATCCACCGCGCTGGCTGGCCTATGTCTGCCTGGGTTTGAGCATGTCCCTGGTCGGCAGCTACGTGGCGCTGTCCAAGCCGCTGGTGGCTGCCCTGGGCGTATTCCTGCTGGCCTGGTTGCGTTTTGGCATTGGGGGCCTGGCCATTGCGCACTGGCTCAGGCGCCCGGTACACGAGCCGGCCATGAGCGCCAACACCAAGCGGCTGGTGTTCCTGGAATCGTTTCTGGGGAACTTTCTGTTCTCCATCACGATGCTGTTCGGCGTGAGCATGACCAGTGCGGTTTCGGCTGGCGTCATCATGGCGTCCATTCCTGCGGTGGTGGCGCTGATGAGCTGGATCTTCCTGAAGGAGCGCATCGGTCTGCGCATCTGGGCCGCCGTGGCCTGCAGCGCGCTTGGCATCGGGTTGATAGCGCTATCAAAAAGTGAGCTGCATGCTCATATTCCACGAGGGCCAGAGGCTATTTTGACTGAAAGCAATGCCGTGCTGGGCAATGTGCTGGTGTTTGTCGCTGTGCTGTGCGAAGCGGCCTATGCCGTGATTGGCAAGAAGCTGACCGGCGCCCTGTCGCCCAAGCGCATCACGGCACTGATCAACCTCTGGGGCTTTCTGCTGATGACACCCATGGGCCTGTATGCCGCCTGGTATTTTGACTTTGGCGCAGTAACCCGCGGTTCATGGATGCTGTTGGTGTTCTATGCGCTGGCCGCTAGCGTCTGGACCGTGTGGCTGTGGATGACGGGCTTGAAGTCCATACCCGCAGCCCGCGCCGGTGTGTTCACGGTCATGCTGCCAGTTTCCGCCGCCCTGGTGGGCGTGCTGGCACTGGGAGAAACCTTGAGTGGCCAGCAACTGCTGGCCTTTGCCATTGCCCTGGTGGGTGTGCTGCTGGCCACCCTGCCCTCGGGCAAAACGACTACACCAGCGCCCTAGACGCAACCACGATGCCGTCTTCGTCGGCATAGAGCCAGTCACCGGGGCGCACCCACACGCCCTGCACCTGCACCGCCACGTCGGCCTGACCCTGGTTGCGCTTCTCTGTGGGCAAGGGCATGGCGGCCAGGGCGCGTATGCCCACCGCCTGCGTGGCCAGTTCTGCCGTATCACGCACGCAGCCATCAATCACCACACCGGCCCAGCCATTGCGCGCTGCGGCCGCGCCCAGGTTGCCGCCGAGGAGCGCCTTGCGCAGGGAGCCGCCACCGTCGACGACCAGCACCTTGGCGATACGGCCCTCTGGGGTATCGGTGTAGCCAATGGAATCCACCGCGGCCTTCACCAGGGTGTTGTCTTCAAAGCACTTGACCGTCACCACCGGACCCGCGAATTTTTTGACCATGCCGAAGTCCCGAAATACGGGTGGCAGGACACGAAAATCGCCAGTGGAATCGCCCTTGTGAACATCGCACAAATCGCAGCTTGCAAACTCAATCGCCATCGCTCGTCGCTCCTTTTCCATGAATGGGCCTATTCTCCAATGGAAAAAACAACATTTCCCAATGAAAAAAGCATTTTTCCGCTGGATAAGCCGCTTTTTCTCCAGTAGCATCCGGGTTACCAGCGAAGAAGCAGTTTTTTACTGGTGATTAATCAACTTCAAGAAGGACAATCAATCATGGCAACTGCAAAGAAAGCTCCGGCAAAAAAAGCGGCACCTGCTAAGGCAGCCGCACCGGCGAAGAAGGCAGCTCCTGCTAAGAAAGCAGCAGCGCCCGCGAAGAAGGTAGCCGCCAAGGCACCAGCCAAGAAGGCTGCTCCCGCGAAGAAAGCCGCTCCCGCCAAAAAGGTAGCCGCCAAGAAAGTCGCTGTAAAGAAGGCCCCCGCCAAAAAGCGCACCCCCAATGCCGCGTTCATGAAGGCATTGACACCCAGCGCCGCACTGGCCGCCATCGTGGGTGCCAATCCCCTGCCACGCACCGAAGTCATCAGCAAGATGTGGACGTACATCAAGAAGAACAAGCTGCAAGACGCCGTCAACAAGCGCATGATCAACGCCGACGCCAAGCTGAAGGAAATCTTCGGCAAGATGCAAGTGTCCATGTTCGAGATGGCTGGCCTGATCGGCAAGCACCTCAAATAATTGACGCTTACGTCAATCCCGAAAGGCCGGTTTCACCGGCCTTTTTTTGTGCCCTGCTCTAGGTAGAAACACCTGCACGCCCGGCTGGTTGCGGCTATGGTGCGGCGTTAGAATGCGGGGCCTTTTGCGCCCACCCGGCGCAACTTTTCGTTTACCAATCCCCCTTACACCAACCCATGCTGCGCTTTCTCTTCACGCGCTTGAGCCTGATCATTCCGACTTTTTTCGGCATGACGCTGTTGGCGTTTTTCCTGATCCGGCTGGTCCCTGGCGACCCCATTGAAACCCTGGCGGGCGAACGCGGCATTGACGCCGAACGCCATGCTGTCCTACTCAAGGAATACGGGCTGGACAAGCCCATTCTGGTGCAATACGGCATCTATATCAGCAAGGTCCTGCATGGTGATCTGGGCAAGTCCATCATCACCCAGGCCTCGGTCCTCAGCGAATTCACATCCCTGTTTCCGGCCACCATCGAACTGGCGCTGTGCGCAATCCTGTTTGCTCTGCTGATTGGAATACCGGCCGGCATCATCGCCGCGGTCAAGCGCAACTCCCTGCTCGACCATGGCGTGATGGGCATCTCGCTCACCGGCTACTCCATGCCCATCTTCTGGTGGGGCCTGTTGCTGATCCTGCTGTTCTCGGTGCAACTGGACCTGACGCCAGTCTCAGGCCGTATCGCTGTCCAACACTTCATTGAACCGGTCACTGGCTTTCTGCTGATCGACACTCTGCTGGTCCACGACACGGCAGCCTTCTGGTCGGCGGCGTCGCACCTGGTACTCCCCATGATTGTTCTGGGCACCAATCCGCTGGCGGTGATCGCGCGCATGACGCGCTCGGCCATGCTGGAGGTGCTGGGTGAGGACTACATCCGCACCGCACGCGCCAAGGGTCTGTCGGGCTTTCGCATCGTGGCCGTGCATGCGCTGCGCAACGCACTGATCCCCGTCATCACCGTGATCGGGCTGCAGGTGGGTGTGCTGTTCACCGGCGCCATCCTGACCGAAACCATCTTCTCCTGGCCCGGCGTGGGCAAGTGGCTCATCGAAGCCATCAGCCGGCGCGACTACCCGGTGCTGCAGGGCGGCATGCTGCTGCTGGGCGCCGTGGTCATGGCGGTCAACCTGTTGGTGGACCTGGCCTATGGAATCATCAACCCGCGCATCAGGCACCAGAAATGACCAGCACGAACGCCATTGAAAATACCAACCAGGCCGCGCCACTGCACCCCCTGAAAGACTTCTGGCGCTACTTCAGTGCCAGCCGGGGCGCCGTGGGCGGTTTGATCATCGTCGTACTGGTGTTGCTGTTGGCAGCCTTTGCCGATGTGGTTGCGCCGTACAACCCGGACCTCACTGACAACACCGTGTTTCTGGTCCCGCCCGCGTGGGCAACAGGCGGCTCCAGCGCGCACCTGCTGGGCACTGACGCCATCGGCCGTGACATCCTGTCGCGCCTGATCCACGGTGCACGCCTGTCGCTCACGATTGGCATCGCCGTGGTGGCAATCTCGGTCGTGGTGGGCACGGTGCTGGGCCTGCTGGCCGGCTACTTCCGGGGGGTGTTCGAGGTCGCCGTCATGCGCATGATGGACATCATCCTGACCCTGCCCAGCCTGTTGCTGGCCATCGTCATCGTCGCCATCCTCGGGCCGGGCCTGATGAATGCCATGCTAGCCGTGGCCATCGTGGTGCTGCCGCACTACGTCCGCATCACGCGGGCAGCCGTCATTTCGGAGACCTCGCGCGACTACGTCACAGCGGCCCGCATGGGTGGCGCCGGCCACTGGCGCATCATGTTCAGCGAGGTGTTGCCCAACTGCACCGCGCCGCTGATCGTGCAGGCGTCGCTCGGCATCTCCACTGCCATCCTGGATGCGGCCGCCCTGGGCTTTCTGGGCCTGGGTGCGCAGCCGCCCTCACCCGAATGGGGCACCATGCTGGCCGATGCGCGCGAATTCGTGCTGCGGGCCTGGTGGGTGGTGACCTTCCCCGGACTGGCCATCCTGATCACGGTTCTGGCTTTCAACCTGCTGGGCGACGGACTGCGCGACGCGCTGGACCCCAAGCTAAAGCGCTAAATTAATCGCTAACCCCACGGCAACTCACCATGGCATTGCTAGAAATTGAAAACCTGTCGGTGGAATTTCCATCGCACAACGGCACCATGCACGCGGTCGATGGCGTCAGCCTGTCGCTGGACACCGGCGAGGTGCTGGGCATCGTGGGCGAATCCGGCTCGGGCAAGAGTGTCACCATGATGGCGCTGATGGGCCTGGTGGCCTACCCCGGCCGCGTCAAGGCCGACAAGTTGCGCTTTGACGGCCACGACCTGTTGGCCCTCTCCGACCGCGAACGCCGCCGCCTCACGGGCAAAGACCTGTCCATGATCTTCCAGGACCCCACCACCAGCCTGAACCCCTGCTTCACGGTGGGCTTTCAGATGGCCGAGACGCTCAAGTTGCATATGGGCATGGACAAGAAGGCTGCCCGCAAGCGCTCCATCGAACTGCTGGAGCAGGTCGGCATTCCTGCACCCGAGAGCCGCCTGGGCGTGTACCCGCACCAGCTCTCCGGCGGTATGAGCCAGCGCGTGATGATTGCCATGGCGATTGCCTGCAACCCCAAGCTGCTGATCGCCGACGAGCCCACCACCGCGCTGGATGTCACCATCCAGGCCCAGATTCTGGACCTGCTGCGCAGCCTGCAGAAGGACCGCGGCATGGCCCTGGTGCTGATCACCCACAACATGGGTGTGGTCAGCGAAATGGCCCAGCGTGTCTCCGTGATGTATGCCGGCCAGATCATGGAGCAGCGTGGCTCCGACACGCTGTTCACCCAGCCGCAACACCCCTATACCGAGGCCCTGATGGCCGCCTTGCCCGAACGCAACGACGGCCACTCCCGCCTGGCCACCATTCCCGGCATGGTGCCGGGCCTGTACGACCGCCCCAAGGGCTGCCTGTTCTCGCCGCGCTGCAGCTATGCCAATGACGGCCTGTGCCAGACCCGCCCACCCTTGCGAGCCTGGCTCGATGGCGCCGTGCGTTGCCACTACCCGCTGGGAGACACGGCCAACACGTCTGGCGTGGTGAAGAACATGGAGGTAGCCGCATGAGCACCCCAGCCAATAAGTCCACGGCAGCAGACGTGACCGTCGTTCGTGCCACCAACCTGCGCCGCGTCTACCCCATCAGCAAGGGTCTGCTGCGCAAGCCCGACCTGCTGCAGGCCGTTGGCGGCGTTTCGTTCTCGGTGCAGGCCGGCAAAACGCTGGCCATCGTTGGCGAATCGGGCTGCGGCAAGTCCACGCTGGCACGCATGGTGACCCTGATCGAGTCGCCGTCAGAGGGCAGCCTGCAACTCGGCGGCATGGAAGTGGTCACCGCGTCCGCCCACGACCGGCACGCCCTGCGCCAGAAGGTGCAACTGGTGTTCCAGAACCCCTATGGCTCGCTGAACCCGCGCAAGCGCATCGGTCAGATTCTGGAAGCACCGCTGGAGATCAACACCGA
>JAVBYK010000505.1 GCA_030824095.1 bacterium | reverse complement strand
CCCAGCGCGGCGAACTTGTCGTAATACTTTTCGATGCCGATGGCTTCCAGCAGGATGGGGCTAGTCATGTTGGTTCTCCAGCTTGCTGCGAATGCGGCGCCAGGCGCTCTCACCCAGGCCCCACAGGCCGCGCTGCATCCACAGGCTGACTGCCATCAGCACCAGACCCAGCAGCAGCAGCCAGCGTGGCCACAGTGACGACAGCCAGTCCGCCATCAGGACATAGAAGGCCGAGCCCAGCACCGATGCAAACAGGTTGCCCGCACCGCCAATCACCGTCATCACCAGAATCATCTCGCTGGTGTGGTACTCGGCGTTGGACAGTGGCGCAATGCCGGTCATCATGGCGTGCAGGGCACCAGCCAGGCCGGTCACGGCACCCGAGATCACGAAGGCCTGCAGCTTGAGCAGCTTCAGGTTGTAGCCAATGGCACCGGCCCGTTCCTCGTTGTCGCGCACGGCCAGCAGGGTGCGCCCGAAGGTGGAGCGCGAAACCGTTTGCAGCAGCCAGAACGCCAGCAGGAACACCGCCGCCACAAAGCCATAGAACTGCCACGGCGAGGCCAGCGACCACAGGGTGTGGCCCAGCACGCTGATGCTGGGCCGGGGGATGTCCATCAGTCCGTTGTCACCGCCGGTGATGCCGGTGGCGGTGTAGGCGATGAAGTAGAACATCTGGGAGAACGCCAGCGTCAGCATCACGAAGTAGGTGCCCTTCTGGCGGATGGCGACCCAGCCGACGATGGCCGCGCCCAGTGCGCCCAGGACCATGGCCAGCAGCAGGGCCAGCGGCATCGGCAGTGGCCAGCGCGTCAGCGTCAATGCAATGGTGTAGCTGCCCAGGCCAAAGAACACGCCCTGACCGAAGGACAGCAGCCCGGTAAAGCCCAGCAGCAGGTTGCAGCCCATGGCGGCCAGGCCGAAGATCAGGACCTCGCTGGCCAGCGACCCCGACTGCATGAGCAGCGGCATCAGCAGGACTACGGCGAGTGCCAGCAAAAAATGCAGGTGTTTTTTCATGGCAACTATTCCTTGCGGCCCATCAGACCGTGGGGGCGCAACAGCAGCACGGCAGCCATGGCGATGTAGATCATCAGCCGCGCGCCTTCGGGCCACAACGTGCTCATCACGCTTTGCACCACGCCGATCAGCAGGCCGCCCAACAGCGCGCCGCCAAAGCTGCCCATGCCACCGACGACGACGACGATGAAGGCCACGCCCAGGGCCTCGATGCCCATGAAGGGCTCGGCCCCGCGGATCGGGGCGGCCAGCACGCCGGCCAGCGCCGCCGTGGCCGCGCCCAGCGCAAACACCAGGCTGAAAATGCGGAATACGTTGATGCCCAGCAGCGACACCATCTCGGTGGATTCACTGCCGGCGCGCACCGCGCTGCCCAGGCGCGTGCCTTCCAACACCCACCACAGCAGCACCGCCAGCACGGCGGTAAAGCCGATCACAAACAGCCGGTATTTGGGGTAGATGAAGCTGCCCCACATGACCACGCCCTGCAGCACGTCGGGCACCGGCACGCTGGTGCCCAGCGCCCCCCATTGCACGATGACCAGCTCCTGCACCGCCAGCGCCAGTCCCACGGTGATCACGATGTGGAACTCATGAGCCTTGTCGTAGACGTGGCGCAGCATCAGCTTCTCGGTGAGCCAGCCGATGGCACCCACGGCCAGCGGAACCACGGTCAGGGTCAGCCAGAAATTGGCGCCCCACTGCATCATCTGGTAGCAGAAATAGGCGCCTAGCAGGTAGAACGCCCCGTGCGCAAAATTCACGAAGCGCAGCAAGCCGAAGACGATGGACAGGCCCACCGCCAACAGGAAGTACAGCATGCCAATGCCGACCCCGTTGACGGCCTGTAGCAGGTAGATGTTCATCAGCGAAAACCGGTGGGACGATCAGGCCTTCTTGCAGCCGGTCTGGTCGATGGGCAGGAACGACTTGCCGGAGCTGAGAACATCGACATAGTCGTCCTTGTTCTTCATCTTGGCCCGGGCCTTGGCCTTGAGCAGGTAGTAGTTCTTCAGCACCTGGTGGTCGGCCTTGCGCACCTCCTCGTCGCCGGTCAGGCCCTGGTACTTCATGCCTTCCAGTGCGGCGATCACGGCCTTTTGGTCCACACTGCCGGCCTTGATGATGCCGTCGATCAGCAGCTTGGTGCAGATGTAGGAGCCGGCCAGGCTGTAGTTGGGGTTCATCTGCAGCTTGTCATTGGTGCGCTTGACCAGGTCGCGGTTCAGGGGGGAGTCCACGGTGTGCCAGTACTGCGCGCCGAAGTAGATGCCCTCGCACAGGTCGGCACCCAGGGACTCAAACTGCTCCAGGCCCGAGGCCCAGGCCACCAGAATGGTCATGTTCTTGTTCAGGCCAAAGCTCACGGCCTGGCGCAGCGTGTCGGCGCACTGGCCGCCAAAGTTCAGCAGCAGCAGCACATCGGGCTTGGCGGCGATGGCGTTGGTGATGTAGCCGCTGAACTCCTTCTCGGCCAGCGAGTGGTAGCTGTTGCCCACATGCTCGATGCCTTTTTCCTTGAAGATGTTCTTGGCCGCCGACAGCAGGCCGTCACCAAACACGTATTGCGGGGTGATGGTGTACCAGCGCTTGGCCTTGGGCATCAGGTCGATCAGGGGGCGCACCGTCTGTTCGATGGCGCCGAAGGTGGGCACCGACCAGCGGAAGGTGGCGGCATTGCAGTCGCTGCCGGTGATCTCGTCGGCGCCGGCGGTGGTGATGAAGACGCCGCCGGCCTTTTCAGCCTCCTTGCCCATGGCCAGGGATTCGGAGGACAGAATGCCGCCGGCAAAGAAGCGGGCACCCTGCTGCTGGGCCGATTCCTGCACCTTGCGCACGGCAGTGGCGGGCTTGCCTTCGGTGTCGAGCAAGGTGTAGGCCAGGGGGCGTTTGAGGGCGGTGCCATATTGCTCGATGGCCAGCTTCATGCCCAGGTCGGCAAACTTGCCGTTGGCGGCAAAGGCGCCCGACATGGGGACCGGACAGCCGAACTGGATGGCGCCCGTGGCCTGGGCAAAGGCGGACTGGAACAGTCCCAGGGAAGCGGGCAGTGCGCCCAGTGCGGAGAGCTGAAGGAGTTGACGGCGTTGCATGGTGGATTCCTCGGTAGTGCAAAAGAACACTTCGAGTTTTTCGCAAAACCCCCCTTCACGCGGCTTCAATTCCTTTCATTTGATTTCATTTTGCATACGGGAAATCCCGTACGCCATTTGGCCCCTAGACAGGCCGTGAATCTTGCGATAAGCGCGCTGCTGCGGTGAATGCATAGCCCAACTGGTGCGCCGTTTTCAGGGGCAGGGGCTCGGTCAGCGCCTCGCTGGCTTTCTTGCGCAGGCGGGTCACCAGCAGGTTCAGCCGCTCGCTGCCGTTCTGCGCGCGCGGGCCCAGAATCTGGGTGATCAATTCCTGCTTGGACACCACCGAGCCCTGGGCGCGGATCAGGCAGTTCAGCAGGGCAAATTCGTGCGTGGTCAGGTGCAACACCGTGCCGCCGGGCGAGCGCAGCTTCCAGTCCTGGGTGGCCAGGTCCCAGTGGGCGGGCGAAGGCTCCGGCGCGCGCTGGCCCTTGCCGTCGATGCCCGCACCGGCGTGCATTGCCAGGCGCTTGCCCACGGCGTCGATGTTGGCGGCCAGCTCCAGCAGGTTCACCGGCTTGATCAGGTAGCGGTCGGCACCGGAGCGCAGGCCGGACAGGCGGTCGCCCAGCGAATCGCGCGCGCTCAGGATGATGACCGCCACCTGGGGCTTGTCCTTGAGCAGCGTGGCCACGGCCAGGCCATCCTCGCCGGGCAGGCCAATGTCCAGGATCACCACGTCCACCGGGTTGACCATGAACTGGCGGTAGAAGGCCTCGGCGCTGCCGGCGCCCCACACCGGGTAGCCGGCGTCGAGCAGGAATTCCTCAATGGTGTGCAACTGGTCGGCATCGTCCTCAACGATGGCAATGCGGGGTTTGGCGGTCTTCATGGGTGTGCAGTTTAGGCCGTTGCCAATGGCTGGAACGGAATGCTCAGCACGAATCGCGTGCCCGGTGTCTCGCGCCGCTCCACACGCACGCTGCCGCCATGCAGCGTGGCGATGCGCTCCACCAGAGCCAGGCCCAGCCCGGCGCCGGGCATGCCCTCGGCGGCGCGTCCGCGCCGGTATTTCTGGAAGATGAGCGCGGTCTCTTCGTCCGGGATGCCGCTGCCGCAGTCCTCCACCGCAAAGCAGCACAGGGCGCCGTCGCCCCACACGCGCAGACCCACCGTGGTGCCATCGGGCGAATACTTGAAGGCGTTGGACAGCAGGTTGGTCAGCGCAATGCGCAGCAGCACTTCATCGCCCTGCAGCGCGGGCAGATCGGGCGCCACGTCCAGGTCCACCGGCTGGTCGTTGGCGAGCTGGGAACAGTTCTCCACCACCCACGACGCCATGCGCCGCACATCGATGGCGCCGGGCTGCACGGCAAAGTTCTGGCTGTCGATGCGGTCCTGGGTCAGGCAGTTGTCAAAGAAGTTGCTCAGCCGCGCGGAGCCGCGCCGAATGCGCTCCACCACCGCCAACTGGGTGGCATCGTCTTTCAGCCGGAACGACAGGAGTTGCGCCGCCGTATCGATGACCGCCAGCGGCGAGCGCACCTCGTGCGACAGCATGGCAATGAACTGGCGCTCGTCGGTCAGCGCCTGCTCGATCACCGCCAGGGCCTGTTCCAGTTCGGTGGTGCGTTGGGCCACCTCGTGCTCCAGCTCCTCGGCGTGTTCGCGCATGTGCCCGGCCATGAAGCCCATGGCCTCGGACAGGGCAATCAGCTCGCGGATAGGGCTGGACTTGGGCGCCACCGCGTGCCAGTCGCCCTTGGTCAGGCGCGCCGCCCAGGCGCTCAGCAAGGCCAGTGGCTGCACCACCCGGTCGGCCACGAACACGGCGAACAGGGCCGAGGCCAGCATCACGGCCAGCGTCAACGAGACCACGTTGCGCAGCACCCCGTTCAGGGGCGTGTTGAACTGGCTTTCCGGCAGCACCACACCCATGGTCAGTTCCGGGCCATGGGGCAGCGGGTGCGTCCACCAGCGGGCCAGGTGGCGGGTGCCGTTGACCGTGATGAAGTGGTTGCCCTCGGCGGCACCGTTGCTGCGAATGCGTTCCCCCACGGCCCGCAGAATGGGGTTCTTGCTGTCAGCGGTCTTGACCCGGTAGTCGTTGCGACCGGCATCCAGGTGGAAGCTGGGCTCGGCCGTCGAGGTGGCCAGCAGCTCGCCGCCCGAGTCGGCCAGAAAGGCCACGCTGCCGGACTCGTTGGCCACCGATTTCAGGAAGTCGCTGACCTGGGACAGCGCCAGGTCGGCCGTTGCCACGCCGACCATGGCGCCGTTTTCACCATAGACCGGGGCCGACACCCCCATGCCCATGGCCGCGTAGGCGCCCTGCACGTCCTCGATCCGATAGCGGTAGGGTGCATACCAGGCCCTGCCGCCATTGCGCACGGCAGATTCGTACCAGGGGCGCACGCGGGCGTCGAAATGGATGTCGCTGTGCGAAATGCGTTCACCGCGCTTGTTGGCGGTGTCCACGCGAAAGACCTCCATGGCCCGGTCTTCGGCGATGCGGGCGCGCAGCATGCGCAGGTCCATGTCGCCGCCCAGCGGGGGGCGGCTGCCCGCGTAGTACTGACCGTCGGTCATGCCCATGGACACAAAGGTCAGTTGTGGCTGCTGGCGGATCTGCAGCAGGAATTGGCGCATCAGCTCATCGGGGTGGGCGTAGTCCAGGTAACCGGCCTTGGCCTGCTCCACATTGAAGGTCACCACCCGCAGCGGGATGTCAAAGAAGGCGATGATCTTTTCGCGCACCCGGCCCGACACTTCATCCGCAATCTGCTGCGCAAACTGCTCGGTGGCATTGAGCGCCGAGCGGTAGAAGAGCCAGCCGCTGGCGATGACGATGGGCAGCAGCACCACCAGCAGGGCGCTGATCAGAAAGGTTCGCAGGGCAATACGGTGGTGCATCGTTTCCCATTCTCGATGAAAGTTCCGCTCAGTTCATAAAATGGGCGCATGACCAAGAACACCACCATCGCCACCCACCATGGCAGCTTCCATGCCGACGACGTCTTCGGAGTCGGCGTCCTGATGGGGGTTTTCCCATCGCACACCCTGGTGCGCACGCGCGACCAGGCGCTGATTGAGGCTGCCGACTATGTGGTGGACGTCGGCGGCATCTGGGACGCGGAAGCAGGCCGCTTCGACCACCACCAGCGCGGCTTTGACGGCGCGCGCCCGGCACGCCAGGTGGACGGGCAAACCGTGCCTGGTGTCGGCTACGCCAGCGCGGGTCTGGTGTGGTCCGCCTTTGGCGCCGCCTACGTGCAGGCCTGGGCGGCCGCAAACGGCCACAACCTGGATGCGCACGCCGTGCTGGATGTGGTGCGCTCCATCGACCACTCGCTGGTGCAGTACCTCGACATCGTGGACACGGGCCAAGGCGATGTGTCGCCCGGCATCTTTGGCCTGTCGTCACTGCTGGCGCAGCTCAATACGCATTGGATGGAAGAGCAGGGCCTGGACGCCGATGCCAAGGCCCAAATGCAGGAAACCCGTTTTCGCGAGGCCATTGCCATCACCCGCAAGTTCCTGGACCACGCCATCAGCAAGAAGGTCGCGCAGATCCGCTCCGTGGAGACCGTGCGCCAGGCGCCGCGCCTGCTGGGCGGCCGCGTGCTGTACCTGCAAGAGGGCGGCATGCCCTGGACGCGCGTGGTGGTGGATGAAATGCCCGACGTGCTGTTCGTGATCTACCCCGACTCCGATGGCAACCAGTACCAGGTGAAGACCGTGCCGGTGGAGGCCGGCTCGTTCAAGTCGCGCAAAGACCTGCCCAAGCGCTGGTCCGGCCTGCGCGACCAGGAACTGGCCGCCGTGACCGGCGTGCTGGATAGCGTGTTCTGCCACCTGAACCTGTTCATTGGCGGCGCCCGCAGCCTGGACGGCGCCGTGCGCCTGGCCGAGCTGGCGCTAGCGGACAACGCCAGAACCAATTAGCTATTAAATTAATAGCTGCAAGCGCTTATTCCACGAGGGCTAGCGGCTAGTTTTGCACAAAGGCTTGCTGCTGGGCCACAAACCGGTCAAACGCAGCCAGCAGCGGCTGCCAGCGCGCGGCGTCCCCGTCCAACTGCGCCAGCGCCGCGCAGGTGGCCTCCAGCGTGGACAACTGCCCGGGCTTGTGCGCCTT
>JAVBYK010000121.1 GCA_030824095.1 bacterium | reverse complement strand
TACCTGCAGGACGCCATGGGCCTGTTCAGCCATGGGCTGACCACGCCGGCACCCACGGGCGACAAGCGTTTTGCCGGTGAAGCCTGGGGCAGCAATCCGGTGGCGGCCTATTCGGCTGCGGTGTACATGCTCAATGCCCGCACCATGATGGGTCTGGCCGATGCCGTCGAGGCCGATGACAAGACCCGCAACCGCGTGCGCTTTGCCGTTGAGCAGTGGATGGCCGCCGCCGCGCCCAGCAACTTCCTGGCTTTCAATGCCGAGGCGCAGAAGAAAGCACTCGACACCAAGGGCGAGAGCATTGCCAAGGGTATCCAGAATCTGGTGCACGACCTGCGCCAGGGCCATGTATCCATGACCGACGAGAGCTTGTTCGAGGTGGGCAAGAACGTCGCTACCACCGAGGGTGCCGTGGTCTTCGAGAACGCCTACTTCCAGCTCATTGAATACAAGCCGCTGACCACCAAGGTCTACGAGAAGCCGTTCCTGATGGTGCCCCCGTGCATCAACAAGTTCTACATCCTGGACCTGCAGCCCGAGAACTCGCTGGTGCGCTATGCCGTGGAGCAGGGGCACCGCACGTTTGTGGTGAGCTGGCGCAACCCGGATGCGTCACTCGCCACCGCCACTTGGGACGACTACATTGAAAACGCGGTCATTAAAGCCATTGCGGTGACGCAAGAGATTTCCGGCTCGCCGACCATCAACGCGCTGGGCTTCTGCGTCGGCGGCACCATGCTGGGCACCGCCCTGGCTGTGTTGGCAGCACGCGGTGAAAAGCCGGTGGCCAGTGCCACCTTCCTGACCAGCCTGCTGGACTTCACCGACACCGGTATCCTGGACGTTTTCATTGACGAAGCCTTTGTCAAATACCGCGAGGCGGAAATGGGCAAGGGGGGTCTGATGAAGGGCCAGGACCTGGCAAGCACCTTCAGCTTCCTGCGTCCCAACGACTTGGTCTGGAACTACGTGGTGGGCAACTACCTCAAGGGCGAGACACCGCCACCGTTTGACCTGCTGTACTGGAACTCCGACAGCACCAATCTGCCCGGTCCGTACTACGCCTGGTACCTGCGCAACACCTACCTGGAAAACAACCTGGTCAAGCCCGGCAAGGCGACCACCTGCGGTGAGAAGGTTGACCTGAACAAGGTGGATCTGCCGGTTTATATCTACGGTTCACGCGAAGACCACATCGTGCCCATCGGCGGCGCTTATGCATCCACGCAAGTGCTGCCGGGCAAGAAGCGCTTTGTGATGGGCGCCTCCGGCCACATTGCTGGCGTCATCAACCCACCCGCCAAGGGCAAGCGCAGCCACTGGATCCGTGCCGATGGCAAGTTGCCCAAGAAACAGTCCGAATGGCTGGCCGGCGCCACCGAGCACCCGGGCAGCTGGTGGACGGACTGGTCCACCTGGCTCAAGGGCCACGCGGGCAAACAAATTCCCGCGCCCAAGACCTATGGCAAGGGCAAATACAAGGCCACGCAGCCGGCCCCCGGCAGCTACGTCAAGGCCAAGGCCTAAACAACTTATTCACTGAAGGACTAGAAAAATGGAAGACATCGTCATCGTTTCAGCCGCACGCACCGCCGTGGGCAAGTTTGGTGGTTCTCTGGCCAAGACACCGGCGCCCGAACTGGGCGCGGCCGTCATCAAGGGCCTGCTGGCGCGCACCGGTGTGGCAGCGGACCAGGTGGGTGAGGTCATTCTGGGTCAGGTGCTGGCTGCAGGCCAGGGCCAGAATCCGGCCCGCCAGTCGCTGATCAAGAGCGGCATTGCCAAGGAAACCCCGGCATTGACCATCAACGCCGTGTGCGGCTCCGGTCTCAAGGCCGTGATGCTGGCGGCCCAGGCCGTGGCCTATGGCGACAGCGAGATCGTGATTGCCGGCGGTCAGGAAAACATGAGCGCCAGCCCGCACGTGCTGCTGGGTTCGCGCGACGGCCAGCGCATGGGCGACTGGAAGATGATCGACTCCATGATCGTCGACGGCCTGTGGGACGTCTACAACCAGTACCACATGGGTATCACTGCCGAGAATGTCGCCAAGGCCTATGGCATTACCCGTGACATGCAGGACGCCCTGGCCCTGGCCAGCCAGCAAAAGGCCGCTGCCGCGCAGGACGCCGGCAAGTTCGTCGATGAAATCATTCCCTTCAGCATCGCCCAGAAGAAGGGTGATCCGATTGTGTTTGCGGCCGATGAGTTCATCAACCGCAAGTCCAACGCCGAAGCGCTGGCCGGTCTGCGCCCTGCATTTGACAAGGCAGGTGGCGTGACCGCCGGTAACGCGTCTGGCATCAACGACGGCGCCGCCGCCGTGATGGTGATGACGGCCAAGAAGGCCGCCGCCCTGGGCCTGACACCGCTGGGCCGCATCGCCAGCTTTGCCACCAGCGGTCTGGACCCGGCTCTGATGGGCATGGGCCCGGTGTCTGCCTCCCGCAAGGCGTTGGAGCGCGCCGGCTGGAAGCCACAGGACCTGGACCTGTTGGAAATCAACGAAGCCTTTGCCGCCCAGGCCTGCGCCGTCAACAACGAAATGGGCTGGGATACCAGCAAGGTCAACGTCAATGGCGGTGCCATTGCCATTGGTCACCCCATTGGTGCGTCCGGCTGCCGTATCCTGGTGACGCTGCTGCATGAGATGCAACGCCGCAACGCCAAGAAGGGCATTGCGTCCCTGTGCATCGGTGGTGGCATGGGCGTGGCGCTGACCATTGAGCGATAGAAGAGTTATTGAATGAATAGGCTTCTAGCCCTCGTCAATATTGGGCTGGTAGCTACTGTTTTTGTAGCGAGTAAAACCAAAGAGGAGTGAATATGAGTCAAAAAGTAGCATACGTAACCGGTGGCATGGGTGGCATCGGTACCGCCATCTGCCAGCGTCTGTACAAAGAAGGTTTCAAGGTCATCGCTGGCTGCGGCCCGACCCGTGATTACGCCAAGTGGCTGGCCGAGCAGGCAGCCCTGGGTTTCACCTTCTACGCTTCGGTGGGCAATGTCGGCAACTGGGACTCCACCGTGGAAGCCTTCACCAAGGCCAAGGCCGAGCATGGCGCCATCGACGTGCTGATCAACAACGCCGGCATCACCAAGGACCGCATGTTCCTGAAGATGACGCGCGAAGACTGGGATGCCGTGATCGAAACCAACCTGAACAGCATGTTCAACGTCACCAAGCAGGTGGTGGGTGACATGGTTGAAAAGGGCTGGGGTCGCATCATCAACATCTCCTCCGTCAATGGCGTCAAGGGCCAGGCTGGTCAGACCAACTACTCCGCTGCCAAGGCTGGCATGCACGGCTTCTCCATGGCGCTGGCGCAGGAACTGGCAACCAAGGGTGTGACGGTGAACACCGTCAGCCCCGGCTACATCGGCACGGACATGGTCAAGGCCATTCGCCAGGAAGTGCTGGACAAGATCATTGGCACGGTGCCGGTCAAGCGCCTGGGCGAGCCCAGCGAAATTGCCTCCATCATTGCGTGGCTGGCGTCCGATGAAGGTGGTTACGCCACCGGCGCGGAGTTTTCTGTCAACGGCGGCCTGCACATGGGCTAAGGCTAAAAGCACTGCGGCGCAAGCCGTGGCACGACAACCCGCTTCGGCGGGTTTTTTTATGCCCGTGTGGCGTGGATGTGCCGACAGGTATATAACTTGCGTGGGAAACTTGACCATTCGGTCACAAAGCTGGAGTATGCTTTCACCACATGAACGCACAGTCTCGTGTGGGGGTGTGGTTTTTTGTATGACTTGGGGTGAGTCGCTGACGGTCAATCCGCAGCAACGGTGGCCGCTAAAGATAGTTTAGTAATAATAGTTTGAATACGCAGCGGCTGGGGAGGTTGGGTTGTTGGAGCGTCAGAGAGGAAAACCCTTGAATAGCAAAGAAGACAATGTCGAACTCGTTGACGTCAAGTCCTTGCGGATCGGCATGTTCGTGGAACTGGATGTGGGCTGGTTGTCCCATCCGTTTCCGGTCGGCAGCTTCAAGATTTCTTCCAGCAGGCAGATCGACACCATCCGTGGCCTCGGCCAGGCCAAGGTTCGTGTCAATCTGACCAAGAGCGACCCGGACCCTGAAGCCGCAGCGGCAGCTGTGAATCCGGCGCTGGCCGCACTGGCCGCGGAACGAACGGCTGCGGCGCAGCGTGAAGCCGCCCAGCGCCAGGCCCACGCAGAACAGCTGGCGCAGCAGCAGCGCAGTCTGGTCGTCTGCGAGCGCCGCTTTGGCGAGGCGGTGCGCCAGTACCGCAAGACCCTGGAATTGATACCCACCCAGCCCAAGGCTGCGGCCGAGTTCTGCCACACCATGGTCAGTGATTTTGTCGGCGAGATGCTGGCCGAAGGCGAGTCGGCCATTCGCCTATTGTCCGAAGCGGCGGGCGACAAGTCCTCCATGCATCCGGTGAACGTCACCATCGTGTCCCTGTTGCTGGGCAAGGCCATGGGCCTGGGGCAGCCGGAGCTGGTGGATCTGGGCATGGCGGCTTTCCTGCACGACGCCGGCAAGGTTCAGCTGCCCGACCGGGTGCGCTGGCTGGAAGAGAATTTCTCCACCGCCGAGTACAAGCTCTACCAGGAGCATGTGGCGCAAGGCGTTCAGGTTGCCAAGTCCATGGAGTTGTCCAAGGCAGCCATGCTGGCTATTGCGCAGCACCACGAACTGATTGATGGCAGCGGCTTTCCGATGCGGGTCAAGGGTGAATCCATGACGCCCGCTGCCCGCATCCTGGCCCTGGTGAACCGCTACGACAACCTGTGCAACCCGAGCCGGGCGGCGGCGGCCATGACGCCGCATGAGTCGCTGTCACTGATCTTTGCCCAGCTCAAGACCAAATTTGATTCAGTGGCACTGAGTGCTTTCATCCGCATGATGGGGGTGTACCCGCCGGGGTCGGTGGTGCAACTGATGGATGAGCGTTATGGCATGGTGGTGTCGGTCAATTCCGCACGGCCACTCAAGCCCCGTGTGATCGTGCACGAGCCGGGTATTTCCAAACACGAGGCGCTGATTCTGGATCTGGAGCACGCCCCCAACATCGGCATACGCCGCAGCCTCAAGCCCGCAGCGCTGCCGGCCGAGGCACTGGACTTTCTGGCACCGCGCCAGCGGGTCAGCTATTTCTTTGAACGCGTCAGCGACTCCCAAATGGGTGGGCTTGCATGACACCCGCGGAGTGTGGGCCTGTTCTGGACGCGATGATCGAGGCGGTCTGCCTGGTGGACCCCAAGACATTGCGCATCGTTGGGGCCAACCAGGTGCTTGCCTCGCTGGTGGGCCTGGAACTTGCCGACTTCGTGAACAAACCCGTGGTCGAACTGACGAACGCACCAGAGGATCTGTTCTTCTGGGAGGACGTGGCCGCCGGCCTGGCCGATCACATCCTGTCCGAGACGCGCCTGCGTTGCATGGATGGCGTGGCCATTCCCGTGGAGCGCAAGGTCAGCCGCGTCTGGCTCAGTCCTGGCAACCCGGTGTTCCTGGTGGGCGTGCGCGATCTGCGCCAGCAGCGTTTAGCCGAAGAACAGCTGGAAGACCGCATGGCCGAGTTGCGGGCCACGCTGGAGTCCACCGGCGACGGTATCCTGGTCGTTGACACCGCAGGGGCCGTGCGCCATTGCAACCGCCGCTTTGTGGAGCTGTGGAATGTTCCGCCGGACCTGAACATGGACGATGGCGGCGCGGTGCTGTTCGCCCATCTGGCCAGTTGCGTGCAGGACGAAGCCGGCTACCGCGAGCACCTGGACAGCATCGCCAACGATCCCGAAGTCGAGCGGACCGATGTCCTGCTGCTGCGCTCGGGCCGCATGCTGGAGCGTGTGACCCTGCCACAGACCAGCCGCAGCCGGGTGGTGGGTCGGGTGTATTCGTTTCGTGACTTGACCGAACGGCTGGATGCGCAAAAGCGCATCGAGACGCTGGCCTACACCGATGTGCTGACCGGCCTGCCCAACCGCCTGCTGCTGGGCCAGCGGGTGGCCGTGGCCCTGCGCGCCGCGCAGCGCAGTGGCGCCACCTTTGCGGTGCTGTTCATTGACCTGGACCGCTTCAAGAACATCAACGACTCCCTGGGCCACTCCTTTGGTGACCAGGCGCTGATCGAGGCATCGGCCCGCATCCAGCAGACACTGCGCGAAGTCGATACCTTGTGCCGGGTCGGTGGTGATGAGTTCATTGCCTTCTTGCAGGAGGCCGATGCCTTTGGTGCCGAGATCGTGGCGCGCCGCATCCTGGACAAACTGGCCCAGCCTTTCATGGTGGACACGGTCAGTTTTTCGTTGGGTTGCAGCATTGGCGTGGCCATGTATCCGGAAGATGGCCGTAACCTGGACACGCTCATTCAGTGCGCCGACACCGCCATGTTCCGCGTCAAGGAGCGCGGGCGTGGCAACTTCCGCTTCTACCAGCCGCAGATGAACGTGGACCTGCTGTCCCGTGTGAAGATGGACCATGCCATGCGTCAGGCCATGGACCAGGGGCTGTTCCGCCTGCACTACCAGCCGCAGATTGCGCTGGGCGACGGGCGTCTGTTGGGGGTCGAGGCGCTGATCCGCTGGAGCGACGCCGAACTGGGCAACGTGTCACCCGCCACCTTCATTCCCCTGGCCGAAGAGTCGGGCTTCATTGTCACCATTGGCAATTGGGTGATGGAAGAGGCCGTGCGCCAGGCCCTGGCCTGGCAGGAGGCCGGGCAGTCGGTGGTGGTGTCCGTCAACGTGTCGGCCCTGCAATTTCAGCAAAGTGACTTTGTGGAGCGGGTGGCCGCTGCCGTCCACGGGGCCGGGCTCAATCCGGCGCTCTTGGAGCTGGAGCTGACCGAGTCCATCCTGATCCGCGATGTCAGCGAAACCCTGGCCCGCCTGCACGCACTGTCTGCGCTGGGCGTTAGTCTGGCTATTGACGACTTTGGTACCGGCTATTCCAGCCTGGCCTACCTGAAGAAGTTCCCGATTTCCAAGCTCAAGATCGACCGCGCCTTTGTCATGGGCCTGCCCGAAGACGAGGGCGATCGCGCAATTGTGGGGGCCACCATTGCGATGGCCCGGGCCCTCAAGCTGGCCGTGGTGGCGGAAGGGGTGGAAACGGCTGCGCAACGCGACTACCTGCAAGGGCTGCAGTGCGAGGCGTTCCAGGGTTTTCTGTGCGCGCCGGGCTTGCCGGCGGCGGAATTCGAGTGCCTGCGCGCCCATCTGCCCGGGGGCACGGCGCAACCAGGCTAGCCGTGCAGGCCCTTCCAGAGCATGTAGGC
>JAVBYK010000346.1 GCA_030824095.1 bacterium | reverse complement strand
GCAGCCTACTTGGCACGCCAGTACAAGACCATTGCCATGGTCGGCGTGGTGCTGACCGTTCTGATCGCGGTGTTTCTGGATGGCATGAGCGCCATCGGCTTTGTCGTAGGCGCGGTACTGTCTGGCGCTTGTGGCTTCATTGGCATGAACGTATCCGTGCGTGCCAATGTACGTACAGCGCAGGCAGCTACCAAAGGCATTGGCCCGGCGCTTGATGTGGCCTTCCGCGGTGGTGCCATCACCGGCATGTTGGTGGTCGGTTTGGGTCTGCTGGGCGTGACGGGTTTTTACTGGTTTTTGACCGGTAACGGCAACATGACACCGGATAAGAATCTGGCCCAACTGCTCAATCCACTGATCGGTTTTGCCTTCGGTTCCTCGCTCATTTCCATCTTCGCCCGCCTGGGCGGTGGCATTTTCACCAAGGGCGCTGACGTCGGAGCGGATTTGGTGGGCAAGGTGGAAGCCGGCATTCCAGAAGACGACCCGCGCAACCCTGCTGTGATTGCCGACAACGTCGGTGACAACGTCGGTGACTGCGCCGGCATGGCCGCCGACCTGTTTGAAACCTACGCAGTGACACTGATCGCCACCATGGTGCTGGGCGCCCTGATGATCACCGGTGCCGGTACCAGTGCCGTGGTCTATCCGTTGGCCCTCGGTGCGGTGTCTATTGTGGCCTCCATCATTGGCTGCTTCTTCGTCAAGGCGTCACCCGGCATGACCAACGTGATGCCAGCCCTGTACAAGGGTCTGGCAGTGGCCGGTGGTTTGTCGCTGGTGGCGTTCTACTTTGTGACACAAAGCATGTTGCCCGCGACCATGAGTCTGGTTGACGGCAAGACTATCAACAGCATGAATCTGTTCTGGGCCTGCTCGGTTGGCCTGATCCTGACCGCCGCCCTCGTCTGGATCACCGAGTACTACACCGGCACCCAGTACAAACCGGTTCAGCACATTGCTGAGGCCTCCACCACCGGTCACGGTACCAACATCATTGCTGGCCTGGGCGTGTCGATGCGCTCCACCGCGTGGCCGGTGATGTTTGTCTGTATGGCGATCTACACCGCCTACGCCCTGGCCGGCCTGTACGGCATTGCGATTGCCGCCACCTCCATGCTCAGCATGGCCGGCATCGTGGTTGCGCTGGACGCCTACGGCCCCATCACCGACAACGCTGGCGGCATTGCTGAAATGAGCGAAATGCCCAAGAGCGTGCGCGACATCACCGACCCGCTGGACGCCGTGGGCAACACCACCAAGGCTGTGACCAAGGGTTATGCCATCGGTTCTGCCGGTCTGGCGGCACTGGTGCTGTTTGCCGACTACACCCACAAGCTGGAGGGCCTGGGTGCCCACATCACCTTTGATCTGAGCAACCCCAAGGTCATCATTGGCCTGTTCATTGGCGGCATGATTCCCTACCTGTTCGGCGCCATGGCGATGGAGGCCGTGGGCCGCGCAGCCGGCTCCGTGGTGGTTGAAGTGCGCCGCCAGTTCCGCGAGATCAAGGGCATCATGGACGGCACCGGCAAGCCCGAGTACGACACCGCGGTGGACATGTTGACCACCGCCGCCATCAAGGAAATGATGATCCCGTCGCTGCTGCCCGTGGTAGCTCCGATTCTGGTCGGTTTGGTGCTCGGCCCAGCCGCTTTGGGTGGTCTGCTCATGGGCACCATCGTGACCGGGCTGTTTGTTGCCATTTCGATGTGTACCGGCGGTGGTGCCTGGGACAATGCCAAGAAATACATCGAGGACGACAACTTTGGCGGCAAGGGCTCTGAAGCGCACAAGGCTGCTGTTACCGGCGACACCGTGGGTGACCCCTACAAGGACACAGCTGGTCCGGCGATCAACCCACTGATCAAGATCATTAACATCGTGGCGCTGCTGATCGTCCCGGTGATGATGAAGATCCACGGCGGCTGATTCCAGCCCACCCGAAAAAGCCCGCGCAAGCGGGCTTTTTTTTAACCCTGTTCAGGGAATAATTCCCTGCCGGGTTGGACAATAGCGCCCATGTCGGAACGTTTCAGCCCCAAAGTCATTCCCCTGGTGGATGCACGCCCCAGGCCCCTTGCCGTGCCAGACACCTGGCTGGAGCCCGGTAGCCGCATGACTGCAAACGGGCTGGTCAGCGACACCCTTGGCCGCAACCTGCGGGATTTGCGCATCAGCGTAACCGACCGCTGCAACTTCCGCTGCAATTACTGCATGCCCAAGGAAGTGTTTGACAAGAACTACCCCTACCTGCCCCACGCCTCCCTGCTGTCATTCGAGGAAATCACCCGCATCGCCCAGCAGTTCATCAACCATGGCGTGCAGAAAATCCGACTCACCGGCGGTGAGCCACTGCTGCGCAAGAACATTGAGGTGTTGATCGAGAAGCTGGCCGCTCTGCGGACCCTGGAAGGTCAACCGTTGGACCTGACATTGACCACCAATGGCGCCCTGCTGGCACGCATGGCCAAGTCACTCAAGGCCGCCGGGCTCCAGCGCGTCACGGTGAGTCTGGATGGCCTGGACGATGCCGTGTTTCGCCGCATGAACGATGTGGACTTTCCGGTGGCGGATGTGTTGGCCGGAATTCACGCGGCCCGCGATGCCGGGCTGGGGCCGATCAAGATCAACATGGTCGTCAAGCGTGGTACCAACGACCAGGAAATTCTGCCCATGCTGCGGCATTTCAAGGGCAGCGGCATGGTGTTGCGCTTCATCGAGTACATGGACGTCGGCGCCACCAATGGCTGGCGCATGCACGATGTGGTGCCCTCCGCCGAAGTCATTCAACGCATCCGCGCGGAAATGCCCCTGCTGGCTCTGGAACCTGCCAACCCCGGTGAAACAGCACAGCGCTGGGGCTTTGCCGATGCAGCAGGCACCTATGACCGGCAGGCCGGGGAGATCGGCGTCATCAGCAGTGTCACGCAAGCCTTTTGCAGCGATTGCAACCGTGCGCGCCTGTCCACCGAGGGCCGCCTGTATCTGTGCCTGTTTGCCAACCAGGGCTATGACCTGCGCAGCCTGTTGCGCAGGGAAGCGAGCGACGCGGATTTGGCCTCCGCAATAGGCCATATCTGGAGCGGACGCGCCGACCGCTACTCGGAATTGCGCGGGGCGATGGCAGCAGACACCGGCAGCGGTGCGCGCCGCGTTGAAATGAGCTACATCGGCGGTTAGCCCGCCTCATGGACTGCAGCCCATCACCCGGCACACCTTGCCACTGCGGCCCCGCAGCAGCGGCTGATCCAGTTCAGCCACAACGCTGAGTGCGGCGATGCCATGCATGCGGGCAAACGCCTGCAGCACCGTTCTGCATCGCTCCATGGCGTGGACCGCTTCCCTACCCCGCAGCCCCAGCCGCAGCATGACGGTAGCCCTGTCCTTTTGACGCAACTGGAAGTCAAACACGCCGGCCTGGTCTTCCAGCACCGTCGCCAAGGCCAGCGGCAGGAGCGTCACCAGCTTTCCGTGCCCACCTGACATCACCAAAGCATCATCGTGGCGCCCGTCGACCTCGATAACGGGCAGTGGAGACCCGCAGGAGCACGGCTTTGCATCCATGCGTACCTGGTCCCCCAGGTCGTAGCGAATCAGGGGCTGAACGGTGTTGGCCAGGTTTGTGAGCAGCACGGTGCTGGATGGCTCTCCCGCAGGTACGGGCCGGAAATGCTCATCCACCGCTTCCAGAATGACCCAATCGGCATTCACGTGGAGATGCCCAGCACTGCACTCCCACCCCATGGACAGGAATTCGGATGCACCATAGCTATTGCGCACGGCGCAGCCGAACGCCTGCTGCACACGGTCCCGCATCACCGGGCTTAGGCTCTCGCCACCGGTCCACACTTCTCGCACAGGGAGTTTCAGATTCCTGATGAGTACCTGCTCGGCCAGCAACGCCGCCGCAGTGGGATAGGTCGCAATCACGGTGGGCGCAAATGCATTCAACGCGTCCACCAGGGTGTTGATTGGCTGAAGGATGGAGAAGCTATCGGAGGCACCTGCCAGCCATGGGTTGAGGCGTCGCATGCGTTCCATCGATACAAAACTCGCAAAGTGACCGCTGGTGGCTCCGACAAACGCTGTGCGCTCGCTCAGGTAAAACGGGTCCGTCCAGCGCGACAACGGTCGTGGCACGCTGCGGCGCAGGGCCTCCAGCGCATCGTAGACCGCCATGGCTTGGGCGTCCTGCACAAAAATGCCGGGTTGGCCGCTGGTACCGGAGCTTTCCCACACCATATACCGGCCCTGGAAGGCACTGCCACAGGATGCTAGATCTGCCGTGAAGGCGCGCAGATCGGCCAGATCCAGCGATGGATCAGTCACCCAGTCCGAAAAACGCCCCATCAGTTCAGCGCGCGTGACCACCGGCAGGTCCGACAAGGAGAGATTTGAGTCACTTACTCCGCGCAGTCGCTCCCGGTACAACGCAGAGCCGCCACGTGCTGCGGCCACCACCCTGCGCAAGCGGGCTGACTGGCGTGCGGTGACAACTGCTGCAGGCCCACGGTTGACCGTCATCACATCCAGCGCGACGGCACCTACGCGCAGGGGATCGAACATAGCAACTCCTTGCAATGGAGATATTGCTGTCCATGCTAGACCTCATGCTGCCTGCGGTGTTGTTATTGATCAAGAGAATGCCTTTGGCCTTCCCCGCATAACAATTCAGGACGCCAGCGTCTCCGGCTTAGTAACCGGTCCACGGCCACTGAAACGATCCAGCGCCAGATAGATGACGGGGGTGATGTACAGCGTCACTGCCTGCGAAAACACCAGCCCACCCACCACTGCCAACCCCAGTGGCTGGCGCAACTCGGCCCCGGCCCCCAACCCCAGTGCTATGGGGAGTGCCCCCATCAAGGCGGCCAGCGTTGTCATCATGATGGGGCGAAAGCGCAGAATGCACGCCTCCCGAATGGCCTGCTCGGGTGACATGCCGTGGTGCCGCTGCGCATCCAGCGCAAAGTCGATCATCATGATCGCGTTCTTCTTCACGATGCCAATCAGCAGCAGGATACCGATGGTTGCAATCACCGTCAGATCCTGGCCAAACAGCATCAAGGTTGCCAAAGCCCCCACCGCGGCCGACGGCAGGCCCGCCAGGATGGTCAGGGGATGGATATAGCTTTCGTATAGAACCCCCAGCAGGACATAGATGACCAGCAACGCAGAGATGATGAGGATGGCCTGGTTGCCCTGGGAGTTCTTGAATACCGCGGCCTCGCCACCGTAGCTGGTGATCACGGAACTCGGCAGATTGATGTCACTGCGCGCCTTGTCAATCCGTGCTGTCGCATCACCCAACGCCGCACCGGGCGCCAAATTGAATGACACCGTAACCGCTTGCAACTGGCCGACGTGGTTGATGGAGGTTGGGCCCACGGTTCTCTCGACCCTGGTAAACGAGGCCAGTGGCACCAGTGTTCCCGTGGCGGCACGAACATAGATATTGTTGATGGCACTCTCGTCCAGCTTGGCCTGTGGCGCCACCTCCAGGATGACCTGATAACTGTCGGTGGGCAGGTAGATCGTGGACACCTGACGCTCGCCGAAGGCGCCAAACAGGGCAGTACGAATCGATTCGATGGAAATGCCCAGCGCATTGGCGCGATCGCGGTCAATGATCAGTTGCGCCTGCAGGCCACGCAACTGGGCATCGCTGGTCACATCCCTAAAGAGCGGGTCGGCTCGCAGCTTCTCCTGCAGCTTCATCGCCCAATCGTTGAGTTCGTCGGCACGCACGCTTTGCAGAATGTACTGGAACTGGGCCTTGCTGGGGCGCCCGCCCAGTTGCAGGTTCTGGATGGGCCGCATGAACACGTTGATGCCGGAAACATCGCGCAGCTTGCTGCGCAGTCCTTCAACCACCTGTTTCATGGGCTGGCGCTGGTCGCGTGGCTTGAGCGTAATGAACATGCGCCCCGTGTTCTGTGCACCACTGCCGCCGTTGAAGGAACTCACGGCAAACACATTGGCATCGGCGCGGATGGTCGCCGCTGCGCGTTCCTGCAGGCGTACCATCTCGGTAAACGAGGTGTCCTCAGCGGCCTCGGTGGTTACCGTGATCTGCCCTATGTCCTCCTGAGGAAAAAACCCTTTGGGAATGACATTGAACAGCCAGGCGGTTGCCACGAACGTGACCAGTGCAACCCCCAGCACGGCCTTGCGGTGGGACAGCGCCAGGTCCAGCGACCGGGTGTACAGCGCCAGTGTGGCGGTGAACCCGCGCTCGAAAAAATTGATGATGAAGCTGTGCTTCTTTCCATGCTCTTCTTCACGCAAAAAACGGCTGGCCAGCATGGGAACCAGGGTTAGTGACACAAATGCGGACACCAGGATGGACAGTCCAACGACCACCGCAAACTCATGGAACAGTAAACCGATCACACCTGGCATGAAGAAGATCGGTATGAACACCGCAATCAGCGACGTGGAAATGGAAATGATGGTGAAGCCCACTTCGCGAGACCCACGCAACGCGGCGTTGAAGGGCTCCTCCCCGTTCTCCACGTGGCGCATGATGTTTTCCAGCATCACGATGGCGTCATCCACCACAAGACCCACGGCCAGCGTGAGGCCAAGCAGTGACACGTTGTCCAGGCTGTACTTCATGCCCCACAGCAGAGCCACGGCTCCGATCAACGACACCGGTAGCGACAGCGTGGGTATGACGGTGGCCACAAAGCGGCGCAGAAACAGGAAGATGACCAGAATCACCAGTGCAATCGTGCCCAGCAGGGTCAGGGACACGTCATGCAGCGCGTCACGTACCGAGACGGAGCGGTCGTTCACGGATGTCATGTTGACCGATTGGGGCATTTGCTCCTTCAGTCTGGGCAGTGCCTGCCTGACTGCATCAACCACCCGCACCGTGTTGGCCCCGGGTTGCCGCAAAATAGCCAAGGTAATGGATGGTTCTCCATTGAGGTTGGCATAGGACCTTATTGTTTCGACGCTGTCCTCCACCGTGGCCACATCACGCAGCCGCACCGGGACGCCCCCACGACTGGCCACAATCAGCTCGGCGAATTCGGCTGCATTGTGCAACTGCTTGTTGGCCTGCAAAGTCAGCAACTGCTGCTTTCCTTCCAAAGTACCCACCGGTGTATTCACGTTGGAGGCGCGCAATGCCGCAGACAGTTCTTCGATGCTGATATTGCGCGCGGCAAGCGCCTCGGGCAGCACGCGCACGCGCACGGCAAAACGCTTGGACCCAAAAATGTTGACCTGGGCAACGCCATCAATGGT
>JAVBYK010000469.1 GCA_030824095.1 bacterium | reverse complement strand
AATATTTCCCCATCGGTCAGCCCGGACGGGAAGTGGCTGGCCTATATTTCCCGGGTCAGCGGTGTTTTCAAATTGCATGTGATGGATCTTGCGACTGGCGCTGCCAGCGCAATCACCGATACCACGGCAGACGAAAACCCCAGCTTTTCCCCCAACAGCCGTCTCATCATCTATGCCACCCACCAGGCCGGGCGTGAAGCACTGATGACGACAACGCTGGATGGAAAGATCAAGGCCCGCCTGGCTGGCCAGAACGGTGATATCCGTGAGCCCGATTGGGGTCCGGTACAGAAGTAATTGCAATTTAACTAGGAGTAGTGGATGAATCGATTGATTTGGGCGGCTGCCGTCGCTGTGTTTTTGAGTGCTTGCGGCTCGGCCGTCAAGCTGGACGATGTTCCGGTTGAAGACAAGACCGGGACCAGCGTTTCCAAAGGGACGGATCCCAACGCCGGCTCAGCCGTCGGGCAGCGTGCCGTGACCGGCGTCTCGCTCGACAATGCCAGCGCAACCGCTGCCATGATGGCGACCAACCGTGTGGTGTATTTTGATTACGACAGCTTTATGATCCGTCCCGAATTCCAGCCGGTGATTGAAGCGCACGCCAAGTTTGTAAAGGGTGACAAGTCGCGCAAGGTGGCCATTGAAGGCCACACCGACGAGCGTGGCGGACGCGAATACAACCTGGCATTGGGACAAAAGCGCGCCGAAGCCGTCCGCCGTGCCATGTCGCTGCAAGGCGTTTCCGAAAACCAGATGGAGGCCGTGAGCTTTGGCAAGGAAAAGCCTGCTGTGCAGGGCACTACCGAAGCCGCGTTTGAAAAGAACCGCCGCGCTGAAATCTCCTACCGATGAACACCATGTCGCTCTCCTCGGTGGCGCGCGCAGCCCGCAACGCGACGGTTGCGGTGTTGATGATCGGATGCCTGGGCCACGCATCAGCCGGACTGTTCGATGATGAGGAGGCGCGAAAGGCCATTCTGGACCTGCGCCAAAAGGTAGCGGAATCCGAAAAAAAGATAGTCGAAGAGTCCCGGCGGTCTGCTGAAGACATGGAGCAGCTCCGTCGCAGCCTGATCGAGTTGCAGAACCAGCTGGAAGCCGCCCGGGCCGATCTCGCAAAACTGCGCGGCCAGGATGAGCAGATGGCGCGTGATCTGGCCGAAGTGCAGCGCGTGCAGAAGGACACGGTCCAGACACTGGATGAGCGGGTTCGCAAGTTCGAACCGTCACGCGTCACCGTGGATGGCCGTGAGTTCATGGCCGACCCGACGGAAAAACGTGACTATGACGCGGCCATGGCCATCTTCCGCAAGGGCGAATTTGGCCCCGCGCAGTTGGTGTTTGTGGAGTTCCTCAATCGCTACCCCAAGACAGGCTACCGCCCATCGGCCCTGTTCTGGCTTGGCAATGCCCAGTACGCAACCAAGGATTACAAGGATGCACTGGCCAGCTTCCGTGCACTGGTTGCAGCTGCCCCTGACCACCAGCGTGTGTCCGAAGCGGCTTTGGCCATTGCCAATTGCCAACTGGAGTTGAAAGACACCAAGGGCGCCCGCCGCACACTCGAAGACCTGCAGGCCAACTACCCCGGCACGGAGGCCGCCCAGGCCGCCAAGGAACGTCTTGCGCGTTTGCGGTAGTGCGCTGTTGAGCCTCGTTACACCCCCCAACGAATCACTGCAACCCACGCTGGATGCGGCTGATCTGGACCGCCGCTTCTCGGGTCTGGAGCGCCTCTACGGCGTTGCCCAGGCACGGGCGATTCGCAATGCGCATATAGCCGTTGTCGGTATTGGTGGGGTGGGGTCATGGGTTGCAGAAGCCCTGGCGCGCAGTGGCGTTGGCCACCTGACCTTGATCGACATGGACCATGTTGCCGAATCCAACATCAACCGGCAAGTCCATGCGCTCAGTACCACCATGGGAAAAGCCAAAGTCATTGCCATGCAGGAGCGCATCGCGCTGATCAACCCTGCATGTGTGGTGCACTGCGTGGATGCCTTTGTGGAGCCCGACAACTGGCCGACCATTCTTCCCGATGGCGTCGATGCCACGGTGGATGCCTGCGACCAGATCAAGGCCAAGACCGCAATGGCGGACTGGGCGCGCCGCACCCGGGCGCTGTTTATTTCTGTGGGGGCTGCCGGCGGCAAGCGCTGCGCACACAAGATCGATATTGCCGACCTGAGCGAAACCACGCATGACCCCTTGCTGGCGCAAATGCGCTATCGCCTGCGCAAGTCGCACAACGCGCCGCGTGATGGCAAGCGCATCGGCGTAACCTGCGTTTTCAGCCGCGAGGCTGTCCGGCAGGCCGACGCCTCATGCGAAGTGCAAGGCGACAACACACTCAACTGCCATGGCTATGGCTCGGCCGTCTCGGTGACCGCCACATTTGGCATGTGCGCCGCCGGCTGGATACTGGATAAAATTTCTGGCGCGACTCAATCGGATGACCAAAAAATAGCTATATAATTGAGAGCTTCGCGGGATGCGACATACCAACTTGTTGCAACCCGTCGGGACCTTAGCTCAGTTGGTAGAGCAGCGGACTTTTAATCCGTTTGTCGTGGGTTCGACCCCCGCAGGTCCCACCAGATTATTTAGGTTCATGGGAACTTAGCTCAGTTGGTAGAGCAGCGGACTCTTAATCCGTAGGTCGAGAGTTCGAATCTCTCAGTTCCCACCAAACGAATCAAGGACTTAGCCGAAAGGCTGGGTCCTTTTTTCTTTGTGGCTTGACAAAAACGTGACGGAATCGCTCGATTCTCATCGCCCGTCGGCAGCGTGCTGGGCCTCATGCAAAGCATGGTTGCCAGCAACAACCACGACGCCAAGGGCCACGCGCAAACCGTGCGCACCCAACAGCAACAAGCCCCCACCGACATCATCCACGACACCGCCCCGGACGTCCTGCGCGACGTCGATGGCGATGGCTACTTCGAAACCACCCAATGGGTCGCCACCCAGGACACGAGCGGGCGGGCCCAGGGCGTGCTGGTGCTGGACCGCAACAACAACGGCCTGATCGAAACCAATGACATCCTGCAGCTGGGCGGCAGTGGCAACGAACACAACAGCCTGGCCTGGCTGGATGCCAACGGAGACGGCAAGCTCGACGCCCGCGACCCCGCGTTTGCCGCCATCAAGGTCTGGGTGGACTGCAACCACAACGGCCAAGTGCACGCCGGTACCCTCATCGTGCACGAAGGCTACGACGGCAAGACCCGCACCACCACGGCCTATGCGATACCGGCCCCCAAGACCTGCAAGCGCAGCGGGCTCAGAGGGAGCTTTACCAAGTCGTTAAGAACGAATTGTGCCTGCAGCCCTCGTGGAACGGTCGCATACAGCTATGAAGTTTGTAGCAAATAGAATGTCCATTGCCGCGGACTCAGGCAATCCCTACGCCGGGGTCAGGGCTTCCTGTCGCATGGTTATGGGATGTCCCCAAGACGATTTGGCGGTTAGGCTATTGCGCTCCGCGAAAATTGCGGCCCACATGCAGCAACTCACCACTCAACCGATACATGACACAAACCAACTTCCCAACCCCGTGCGCAATTGATGCAGGATCGTGGATGCGTCCGTGGCAAACCTTCGAGGGATGGCTCTGGACAGTTAGCTATTTGGCGGCAGTGGCGCTGGGTTGGTTCACGCCTGTGGACGTATTGGACCAATGGCCACAGGCCAAGGAGTTCACCGATTTCATGGCTAGCTGGAACATGCAAATCCGCAGGGTTGGAGAAATCAGCGGTGCGGCGAATCAGGCGAACAGGTTTGTCTATTCGGTTTTGTGGTGTGTGATGCCGGTTGCATGGGGGGTGGTCATCCGAGATTTCTACGCCAAGAAAAAGCACTCAGATTTTGTGTTGGTCGAAAAGTCATGGTTACGGTTGTGGGTTGGAAATTTGATGCTTGCAGTATTTGCGTTTCTGAGCATTTCCTTGGTTGGCGATGTCGATTCACGGATTGGTAAGGCCATGTTCCTCGTGCCAATTTCGCGTGCACTATTTGCCCCGTTAAATGTGTTCATATTTGGTGTCCTCATCATCGTGTTGTTCTATTCCCTCTGGGCTATAGCCTCCAGTCGTGTGTCGATAACAGGAAAATCCCATGGCAGATAGCATCACTTCTCCGCTCAACGGCATTCGGTTTGATACCAGCAAATTGGCTGACATCCAAACTCCATTGGGGTTGGCTCAGCAATCGGTATCGACGACCCCGCAAGTTATGCCGGTCACCAAGACGCCGCTGGCGTTGAGAAAGGCGCCGAGACCGTTTCACATTTACCCGGTGCCGGAGTGGTTGGCAACATCGCAGGTCGCCTGGGTTTCAAGAACGACGTGACAGCGGTTGGTCAACATTTGATGGCGAATCGGTTTGCGGATGCCGCCGTGGAAGCAGGTGGTGTTGTGGGGCAGGCGGGGGGTGCGACTGTAGGCGCCTACGTGGCGGATATAGCGATTACAAGACTCCCTTCACTCGCGCCTGGTGGCGCATTGCTAACCACTGGTCTGGCTGCGACGGGGGCCTACTTCGGCTCCGAAGGCGGCAAAAAACTCGCCATCGATGCCGTCAACCAGCTCGACACCACAGCCTCGCTCGCCCCCGGGCAGACGGTGACCCATCTGGCAACCCTGCCGGATGGCACGAAATACGGCGTTGGACTGACCGTTGACGGTCGCCTTGACTGGTACCGTATTGACACTCCGGATTGGGCGAGTGATGGGTTGCGGACGCCGAACAACTACAGCAGCGTTCCCGTCGCAGTACGCAACCAACTGACCGACTCCTTCGCGAAGGCAACTTTATCCACGGAGGATGTGGGAACGTACAACCGGTATGTCAGCGAAATCAAGGCCCATGGAGACATCACCGAGAACATCACAGCGCGAATTCAACCCATAGGCACCGTCGCCACAGACGAATCACAAAAGACCCCGCTCACCTCCACGCAGGTCACGCACAACATCACCAATGGCCTTAGCCCCAATGGCAAGGAACCACTGGGCCAGCAAATCAGCGACGGCCCCGGCAAGAGCCACTCCTGGCAGTTGCAAGACGACGGCAGCGTGGTCCGCGTCGCACAAGAAAACTTCACGGGCGGCGGCACCCGGGTGACCGTCACCACCTATGGCGAGGGCGAATCCGCGCCCTCCCAAGAGCGCCAAACCGTCTCTGGGCCCGCCGGCATCGTCAGCGATGCTCTGCTCAAGCCCGACAGCACCGGTGCGCTGGTGGTGGACAAGCTGCAAGTTGGTGGCGTGCTGGAAACACCGGCCACCACCGGGCACACCTTCACCCCCCTGCCCAACAGCGGAACCGCCGACAACAGCTACACCATCAAACCCGGCGACAGTCTCTGGAAAATCGGAAAATCCCTGGGCCTGAGCGATGGCGAAACCATGCGTTTCATCGCCGACACCGAGGCCAGCACCCGCGCGGTTGGGTCCAACGCCAACGTGAACGACCTCAAGCCAGGCAACACATTGGCATTGCCCGACTGGGTGCAAGACAAGCTGCACAAGGGCGCCGACACATCTGGCACCACTGACGGATCCGATGCCCACTTCAACCACTACCCGCCCATCGAGACCACGACCTCGGGGGAGGACACCACTGCTGGCACCGACGAAACCGCTACCACCGACGCCGCCACCCAGCAAATCCTGGACGTCTTCGGCAAGCCACCCGTCATCTCCAGGGACAACGACGTCCAGCTCGCCGATGCCGGCACTGGCACTGTCAGTGATGCCGGCCCCGGCATCAGCGTGCCCACCGGCAACGGTTCTACATCAAACCAGCCTCCAGCCCTCGCAGATACTGGCACTGTTGCTCCTGATTCAGTAGCAACCGGCCCCGATGGTTCCGACAATCGTTTCACCCGCTACCCGGTTCCTCCGCCCAACCTCGCCCCGCTCACCGACGGCCTGACCCTGGTCAACACCGTCCTCAACCTCCAGAACTGGGGCTCGCAGGACTCGCTGGGTCGCTTGAGCACCGCCGTCAACCTCTACAACCAGGTCTACCGCGTGGCCGGCGTGGCCGGCGTGGACGCCCCACTGGGCGACCTGGGCACCTTCGGCTCCGGGCTGGGAGTCATCAGCGCGCTCAAAAGCGGCAACCCCATCTCGGTGGCCAGCAGCGGGGCAACCTTCTACAACAGCATCGTCGGCTCCGGTAGCGTCAATGCCATCCCCATCCCCGTCATCAACGGCCTGAACCTCATCAACGCCATTCAGAGCGGCAACCCGTTAAGCATCGCCTCCAGCGCCGCGGCCTTCATCCCGGTCTACGGCCCCCTGATCAGCATCGGCATCTCGGTGATCGGCGGCCTCTTCGGCAACAACAGCCCACCGCCACCACCCGACGGCAGCGTGCACTACACCTGGGACGAGACCGGCGCCATCACCATCCACACCGACCAGAACGTCAGCGGAGGAGGCGACACCGCCCACGGCACCGCAGGCAGCGTGCTGGGCCTCATGCAAAGCCTGGTTGCCAGCAACAACCACGACAACGACGCCAAGGGCCAGAGCCAGGCCAACCTCGCCATCGACCCCAGCCGCTTGCCGCGCGTGGGCCACACGGCGGGCATGAGCTGGATAGAGATCACCCACCCCGACGGCCACACCACCAAGGAAGCGCTGGATCCGGCCAACGCGGGCGAACAACTCCTGCGCGCAGCCGTCATCAACGACGCCCTGGCACCCCAGTGGCAAATCGACACCGCCCAGGCCCACGCGAAAAGCGTGCGCACCCAACAGCAACAAGCCCAGGCCGCACAAGCCCAGGCCGAGCGCGAAGCGGCCATCGAACACGCCCAGGCCCTCGACGGCCATGGCCCCACCACGCTGGAGCCCACTGCCACGCCAACGGCAGGCAACGCACTGGACATCGATGGCCACACCCTGGCCACACCAGCCGCCAGCACCCCCACCGACATCATCCACGACACGGCCGTGTTTGGCGTCGCGGGCAAGGCCACGGAAAGCGCCGACCACAAGAGCCAGAACTATGACGCCCTGGTCGTGCACCTGCGCAACCCGCAAGTCCAGGCCCACGTGGACGCACTGGCCGCCGCCGCAACAACGACCGACGACACCACCCCGGACGTCCTGCGCGACGTCGATGGCGATGGCTACTTCGAGACCACCCAGTGGGTCGCCACCCAAGACACGAGCGGGCGGGCCCAGGGCGTGCTGGTGCTGGACCGCAACAACAACGGCCTGATCGAAACCAATGACATCCTGCAGCTGGGCGGCAGTGGCAA
>JAVBYK010000342.1 GCA_030824095.1 bacterium | reverse complement strand
CCGAACATCACGCCGATCTTCATGCGGATCTGGTTGATGAAGATGACCATGCAGTTGGTCTTCTTGATGTGGGCGGTGAGCTTGCGCAGGGCCTGGCTCATCAACCGGGCTTGCAGGCCGGGCAGGGAATCGCCCATTTCGCCTTCCAGTTCGGCCTTGGGTGTGAGTGCGGCCACCGAGTCAACGACGATCAGGTCGACCGCACCGGAGCGCACCAGGCTGTCGACGATTTCCAGGGCCTGCTCGCCGGTGTCGGGCTGGCTGATCAGCAGATCCTGCAGGTTCACGCCCAGCTTTTGCGCGTACTGGATGTCCAGCGCGTGCTCGGCATCGACAAAGGCGCACTGGCCGCCCTGTTTTTGCATCTCGGCAATCACCTGCAGCGTCAGCGTGGTCTTGCCGGACGACTCTGGTCCGTAGATTTCGACAACACGGCCGCGGGGCAGGCCGCCCACGCCCAGTGCAATGTCCAGCCCCAACGAGCCGGTGGAGACCACCTGGATGTCCTCGATCACTTCACCCTCGCCCAGGCGCATGATGGTGCCCTTGCCGAACTGCTTTTCGATCTGGGCCAGGGCTACCTGCAGGGCCTTGGCTTTTTCACTGTTGGCGCCATTCAGGTTGCCGGGGTTCTTGACGGGTGCGTCCATGGAAATCTCCTTAAAAATCAACGGTTAGGTGCGAAGCAGTGCTTGGGATTAATTACAGGCTGGATGCTTGAACAGTAGTTTAATTGGCTTTGTTGAAAATGGTAAACAGATTTTTTAGTCAGTTTGCATTACTATTTCAGCATGCCCGAATTACCCACCTTCGACCCCGCCACCTGGCGCCAGACCCACCTGGGTCACTGGTTGCGCCTGGCCCTGGAACAATTCGATGCGCGGGTCATGGCACTGATGGCCCGTCACACGGCCGTTCCCCTGGGGCTGGCCAACCTGGTGGCCAGGGAGCAGGTGGGGGCGGCACACATCCACATCACCCGCCACCTGGCACCCGAGGGCTCCCGGCTCACCGACCTGGCCCACCGCGCCGGCATGAGCAAGCAGGCCATGGGCACGCTGGTGAACCAGTGCGAAGCCTGGGGCATGGTCACCCGCGAACCCGACCCCGCCGATGCGCGGGCCCGCCAGGTGCGCTTCACTGCCACCGGGCTGGCCTGGCTCGGCGCTTACCGGGATGCCGTGGCTCAGGCCGAGGCGGAGTTGCGCCAGGCCGTCGGCGACGAAGTGGCCACCGTGATCACCCTGGGGCTGGAGGCCTACTGCAGCCAGTGAGCGCCGACTCCCCGTATCTGCACCGGTATGGCCGCACGCACCCAGTGGCGCGCCTAGAATGGCATCAAACACCAAGCGCAGCGGCCGGTTGGACGCCGTTGTGCTGACAACAAGGAGCAGACATGCGGATATTGATCGCCGAAGACGACCAGGTGCTGGCCGACGGCCTGTTGCGCGCCCTGCGCGGAGCGGGCGCCGCCGTTGACCATGTAGCCAGTGGCTCCGAAGCCGACGCTGCGCTGATGACCAACACCGAATTTGACCTGCTGATCCTGGATCTGGGCCTGCCCAAGATGCACGGCCTGGAAGTGCTCAAAAAGCTACGCGGCCGTGGCTCCTCGCTGCCGGTGCTGATCCTGACCGCGGCCGATGCGGTGGACGAGCGCGTCAAGGGCCTGGACTACGGCGCCGACGACTACATGGCCAAGCCCTTTTCCCTGCAGGAACTTGAAGCCCGCGTACGCGCCCTGGTGCGCCGCGGCATGGGCGCCACCAGCAGCAGCATCAAGCACGGGCCGCTGGTGTACGACCAGGCCGGACGCGTGGCCACCATCGACGGCAAGATGGTCGAGCTGTCGGCGCGCGAACTCGGCCTGCTGGAAGTGTTGCTGCAGCGTGCCGGTCGTCTGGTCAGCAAGGACCAGCTGGTCGAACGCCTGTGCGAATGGGGTGAAGAGGTCAGCAACAACGCCATCGAGGTCTACATCCACCGCCTGCGCAAGAAGATCGAGAAGGGCCCGATCCGCATTGCCACCGTGCGCGGCCTGGGCTACTGTCTGGAAAAGATTCCGAACTGATGGCCCCCACGCTCCCTCACTGCGTGTGGTCGCTGCCCCCCGAGGGGGCGCTCGCGGCTAGGGGCGGCCCGGCGCCGCTCAAGCCGTGAAAATCTTCCAGCGCGAGCAACGCAGCCTGTTCGGGGAAATCCTGGACTGGATGCTGACGCCGCTGCTGCTGCTGTGGCCGGTGAGTCTGGTGCTGACCTGGCTGGTAGCCCAGGGCATTGCTGGCAAACCGTTTGACCGTGCGCTCGAATACAACGTGGGCGCACTGGCCCAACTGGTCACGGTGAACCACAACAAGGCGCAGTTTGTGCTGCCCCTGCCGGCACGTGAACTGCTGCGCGCCGATGATGCGGACACGGTTTACTACCAGGTGCTGGGCAGCAACGGCGAATACCTCAGTGGCGAGAAGAATCTCCCACTCCCCCCGGAGGAAGAAAAGCTCTCACCCGGCGAAGTGCGCATGCGCGACGACGAGTTCCGCGGTGTGAGCATCAAGGTCGCCTACACCTGGGTCAAGCTGGAACTACCCAACAGCAAACCGGCCCTGGTGCAGGTGGCCGAGACCATGGACAAGCGCTCGGTGCTGGCCACTGAAATCGTCAAGGGCGTGATGCTGCCGCAGTTTGTGATCCTGCCGCTGGCGGTGCTGCTGGTCTGGCTGGCGCTGGTGCAGGCCATCAAGCCGCTGAACCACCTGGAGGAGCGCATCCGCGCCCGCAGTCCGGATGACCTGAGCCCGCTGGATGCGCAGGCCGTGCCGCTGGAGGTGGCCCCCCTGGTGTCCTCGGTGAATGACCTGCTGATGCGTCTCAAAGACTCCATTGCCACGCAAAAGCGCTTTCTGGCCGATGCCGCGCACCAGCTCAAGACGCCGCTGGCGGGCCTGCGCATGCAGGCCGACCTGGCGCAACGCGAGGGAGCCAATGCCGAGGACCTGAAACAGTCGCTGCGCCAGATCGGCCGCTCCAGCATCCGCGCCACCCACACCGTCAACCAGTTGCTGGCGCTGGCCCGCGCCGAGAGCAGCGGCACGGCGATGAGCCAACAGCCCTGTGACCTGGTGCGACTGACGATGGACGTGATCCGTGATTGCGTGCCACGCGCCATGGACAAGCACATCGACGTGGGCTACGAAGGCGCCGAGCCCGGCAGCGAGGACGTGACCCTGATGGGCAACCCCACGCTGCTCAAGGAGATGGTGCGCAACCTGATGGACAACGCCATCAACTACACGCCCTCCAACGCCGACAAGCCGGGCATGATCACCGCGCGCATCCTGAAAGACCCGTTCAGCAAGGTGCTGGTTTTGCAGGTGGAAGATTCAGGACCCGGCATTCCGGCGGCCGAGCGGGAGCTGGTGTTCCAGCCCTTCTACCGCGTGCTGGGCACCGAGGCCGATGGCTCCGGCCTGGGCCTGCCCATCGTGCTGGAAATCGCACGCCAGCACCACGCCAGCATCACGCTGGAAGACAGCCGTCCGGGCCAGTCACCGCCCGGCACCTGCTTCACCGTGCGCTTCGCACAGCTCGACTAGAACCACTTCACGCTGGCCGCCACTATCCGCAGGACTTGAGTGGGTGCCCGGCCAATGCCGGCTTGACGTCGTTCAATCGACCCTTTTGTTCCGGAGTCAGGGCAGGCAGCTTCAACTCGTGCTGCAGCCCACCCTGGCGCTCCTGCACCACCTTGGCGGTACGGATGCCACGCTGGCTCATCAGCCGCGACAACTCGGTGTTCGCCGCCGCCTGGGAATCAAATCCCCCCAGCGAGAATCCCGGCTCCAGGTCCGGGTTGCCCACGGTCTGGGGCACGATATTCATGGCAGCCAACTCGCCGCGCTTCTTGGCCAGGGCCTCCGCATTGGCGAACTTGCCCATGTAGACAATCCAGCGCGGCGACACCGTCACCGAATCCAATTGCCAGCTGCCCGACGGCAGCGCAGACTCCAAAGCACGGCGCAGCACAGCCGCCTGGGCATCGTCAAATGGTCCGGCCTTCAGGCACTCTTTGGGGACCTGATCGGCCTGCACCTGGGCCTCCACACGCCGGAACTCGGTCGGCGTCAGCACCCGCAGCGCCTCCGGCCTGATCTGCTGCGCCAGGCGCTGGGGTTCGCTTTGCTGGGCCGGGGCAAAACCATAGGCCCGCAGCCAGCCATCGCTCCAGGCGAAGTACGCCCCATTGGCAAGAATCAATACGAGTACAAGCAGTCTCAACATGGAATTTCAGGAACGGTGAACAGGCTATGCCCCGGCCGCCGGCCGCACGCTGACCTCGGAACTGGTGATCTTTCGCAAACCGTTTTCAGTATGCACCAACAGGGCGCCGCCGGCGTCCACGCCACGCGCCATGCCGACCACCCCGTCACTGCAGGCCACCTCGCGGCCATACAGGAGATCGCGTGCATGAAACGCCTGCCGAAGCGGTCCAAAGCCATCGGCCTCAAATTGCCGGATGGCACGCACCAGGGGTGCCGCCACGCGGGCCAGGGCGCCCGCAGCGTCGATCTCCGGCAATACCTCGCGCAAACCTGCCGGCGGGGTCCGCAGGTCCTGGGCCTGGGGTACCTCGATGTTGATCCCCACGCCAATGACGGCATAGCGCTGCTCACCCACACTGGCGGTTTCGATCAGGATGCCAGCCAGCTTGCGATCCTGCAGCCAGACATCGTTGGGCCACTTGAGTTGCAGCGCCGGGTGCAGGCTTTCCACCACCGACAGCCCAACTGCCAGGGACAGTCCCGACCAGTCGGCCGGCGCCAGCGGCAGCCCCAGCGAAAAAGTCAGGGACGGTGGGGCGCCGTGCACGCTGGCGCCATCGCCACCGCTGGACCAGGTACGTCCCAGTCGGCCCCGCCCCGCGGTCTGGCGCTCGGCCACCAGCAGCACCGGGGCCAACTGCCCGGCGCGGGCGCGGCGCATCAATTCGGTATTGGTGGAGTCAATCTCCGGCAGCACTTCGACCGAGAAGGCAGGCAGCAGCGGCACCACCGCTTCCCAGATGGCCTCGGCGTGCCATTGCACAGGATTCAGCCGCACGCTGTTCACCCAGCGATCAGCGCCGACCGCGCTTGGGCGCGAGCAGGGTGCCGCGGCACTTTTGGGTGCCGCACCAGCAGGGGTATTCGGCCTTGAGCTTGGGCGTGTAGCGCTCGTCGATGATCAGCCCGTAGTCGTAGTTGAGCTCTTCACCGGCCCGGATATTGCGCAGGGCCTTGATGAAGACGCGGCCATCCACCTCGTCGGCCTCGCAATTGGCGTCGCACGAGTGGTTGATCCAGCGCGAGGAGTTGCCGCCCACCTTGGCGTCAATCACATGGTCTTCGTCAACATGGAAATAGAACGTGTGATTGGGGTCAGCCGGATCATGTGGGTGGCGATCCTGGGCCTCGGCCCAGCTGATGATCTCACCCACGTACTCGATGATGGTCTCTCCCTCGGCAATGTCCTGGCAGGCAAACACCCCCTTGCCATGCACACCGGAGCGGCGGGTCTGGATGCGGCGGTTGGACGAAGCTGGAGCAGGAATCTCGGGTTTTTTGGCCACGGCTCGAAAATTTGGTATGGTGAATCGTATGGGCGCGCATGTGGGCGCGCCTGCGTATGTGTGAGCGCGCGCCTGCGCGCACGCGAGAACTGGATTGTAGTCAGATGAAAACATTGGTTATTGCAGAGAAGCCGTCGGTTGCCCAGGACATCGTGCGGGCCTTGACGCCCCAGGTGGGCAAATTCGAGAAACACGACGAGTACTTCGAGAGCGACACCTATGTCGTATCCAGCGCCGTGGGCCACCTGGTGGAAATCCAGGCGCCCGAGGAATTCGATGTCAAACGCGGCAAGTGGAGCTTTGCCAACCTGCCGGTGATTCCGCCGCACTTTGATCTGAAGCCGGTCGACAAGACCAAGACGCGCCTGAACGCCGTCGTCAAGCTGGCCAAGCGCAAGGACGTGGACAAACTCGTCAACGCCTGCGACGCGGGCCGCGAAGGGGAGCTGATCTTCCGCCTGATCGAGCAGTACGCCGGTGGCGCCAAGCCGCTGGGCAAGCCGGTCAGCCGCCTGTGGCTGCAGTCGATGACGCCGCAGGCGATCCGCGACGGTTTTGAGCACCTGCGCACCGATAAGCAGATGCAGCCGCTGGCCGATGCCGCGCGCTGCCGCAGCGAAGCCGACTGGCTGGTGGGCATCAACGGCACCCGCGCCATGACCGCCTTCAACTCGCGCGACGGCGGCTTCTTCCTGACCACCGTGGGCCGGGTGCAGACACCCACGCTGTCGGTGGTGGTGGAGCGCGAGGAGCAGATCCGCTCTTTTCTCAGCCGCGACTACTGGGAAATCCACGCCTCCTTCCATGCCCAGGCCGGTGAATACCCCGCCAAGTGGTTCAACCCGGCGTGGAAAAAAGATGCGGACGACGCCGAGAAAAAGGCCGACCGTGTCTGGACCCAGCGCGAGGCACAACAAATAGCCGACGCGGTGCGCGGCCAGCCCGCCACGGTCACCGAAGAGAGCAAGCCCACCACCCAGGCGTCGCCCCTGCTGTTCGACCTGACCAGCCTGCAGCGCGAAGCCAACGGCAAGTTCGGCTTTTCCGCCAAGACCACGCTGTCCATCGCACAGTCTCTCTACGAGCGCCACAAGGCCCTGACCTACCCGCGTACCGATTCACGCAACCTGCCCGAAGACTATGTGCCCGTGGTCAAGGACACGCTGGCCATGCTGGCCGACAGCGGCATGAAGCACCTGGCCCCGTTTGCCGCCCAGGCGGTCAAGGGTAACTACGTGAAACCGACCAAGCGCGTGTTCGACAACGCCAAGGTCAGCGACCACTTTGCCATCATCCCCACGCTGCAGGCACCCCACGGCCTGAGCGAGGCCGAGCAAAAGATCTACGACCTGGTGGTGCGCCGCTTCATGGCCATCTTCTTCCCCAGTGCCGAATACCAGGTCACCACCCGCATCACCACGGCCGTCGGCCACTCCTTCAAGACCGAGGGCAAGGTACTGGTCAAGCCAGGCTGGCTGGCCATCTACGGCAAGGAAGCCGCCGACGAAGTCGCCGACGCCAAGGACGGCGACAAGGGCCAGAACCTGGTGCCGGTGCAACCGGACGAAAAGGTCAAGGGCGACCCGGTCGACCCCAAGGGCCTGAAGACCAAGCCGCCAGCGCGCTACTCCGAAGCAACCTTGCTGGGCGCCATGGAGAACGCCGGCAAGACCGTGGACGACGACGA
>JAVBYK010000424.1 GCA_030824095.1 bacterium | reverse complement strand
GACAACGCAGGCAACGTGATCGCTGAACTCAAGCTGGTCTACAACAAAACGCGGCAGGCTGCAATTACGAAAGAACTTTCGGAAATTGTGGCAGGCGCAGCAGCGGTTTAAACGAATTTATTTTTGGAGCAAACATAATGGCTCAAGCAAGTGTGAACGCAGGCGTTCAGGGAAAAATTGTTCAGTGTATTGGCGCTGTGGTTGACGTGGAGTTTCCGCGCGACAAGATGCCCAAGGTGTATGACGCACTCAAGATGGACGGCTCTGCGCTGACACTGGAAGTCCAGCAGCAATTGGGTGACGGCATTGTGCGCACCATTGCGCTGGGATCTTCCGACGGTCTGCGCCGCGGCATGATCGTCAAGAACACCGCCAATTCCATCATGGTGCCCGTGGGCAAGGCCACACTGGGCCGCATCATGGACGTGCTGGGCACGCCCATCGACGAGCGCGGACCTGTTGACACCACGTTGACCTCGTCCATCCACCGCAAGGCGCCCGCCTATGACGAGCTGAGCCCGTCGCAGGAACTGCTGGAAACCGGTATCAAGGTGATTGACTTGGTCTGCCCGTTCGCCAAGGGCGGTAAGGTCGGTCTGTTCGGTGGTGCCGGTGTGGGCAAGACCGTGAACATGATGGAGCTGATCAACAACATCGCCAAGGCACACAGCGGTCTGTCCGTGTTTGCCGGTGTGGGTGAGCGTACCCGTGAAGGTAACGACTTCTACCACGAGATGGCCGATTCCGGCGTTGTGAATCTGGAAAACCTGCCGGAGTCCAAAGTGGCCATGGTGTACGGTCAGATGAATGAGCCCCCAGGCAACCGTCTGCGCGTTGCGCTGACCGGTCTGACCATTGCGGAATCCTTCCGTGACGAAGGCAAGGACGTGCTGTTCTTCGTGGACAACATCTACCGCTACACACTGGCCGGTACCGAAGTGTCCGCTCTGTTGGGTCGTATGCCTTCCGCCGTGGGCTACCAGCCTACGCTGGCCGAGGAAATGGGCCGTCTGCAAGAGCGTATTACCTCCACCAAGGTTGGCTCGATCACTTCCATCCAGGCCGTTTACGTGCCAGCGGATGACTTGACCGACCCGTCTCCTGCTACCACCTTCGCTCACTTGGACTCCACCGTGGTGTTGTCCCGTGATATCGCTTCGCTGGGTATCTACCCCGCTGTGGACCCACTGGACTCCACCAGCCGCCAGCTGGACCCACTGGTTGTGGGCGCCGAACACTACGAAACCGCCCGTGCGGTGCAGGGTACGCTGCAGCGCTACCGCGAACTGCGCGACATTATCGCGATCATGGGCATGGACGATCTGGCTCCTGAAGACAAGCTGGCCGTGGCCCGTGCCCGCAAGATCCAGCGTTTCCTGTCCCAGCCGTTCCACGTTGCGGAAGTGTTCACCGGTTCCCCCGGCAAGTACGTTCCCCTGTCCGAAACCATCCGTGGTTTCAAGATGATTGTGAACGGTGAGTGCGATCACCTGCCCGAGCAGGCCTTCTACATGGTCGGCACCATCGACGAAGCGTTCGAAAAAGCCAAGAAGATCTGATCGGCGGTAAACCATGAGCACCATCCACGTTGATGTTGTCAGTGCAGAGGAGTCCATCTTCTCGGGTGAGGCCAAGTTTGTGGCCCTGCCCGGTGAAGCTGGCGAACTCGGCATTTACCCCCGCCACACACCCTTGATCACCCGTATCAAGGCCGGTTCGGTGCGCATTGAAAAGGCCGACGGCACGGAAGAGTTCGTCTTCGTTGCCGGCGGTATCCTGGAAGTGCAACCCAACTGCGTAACAGTCATGTCCGACACCGCCATCCGTGGCAAGGATCTGGACGACGAGAAAGCCAATGAAGCCAAGGCAGCCGCTGAGGAGGCCCTCAAGAACGCCAAGAGCGAGATTGACTTCGCCAAGGCCAGCTCTGAACTGGCCATCATGGCGGCTCAGATCGCGGCACTGCGCCGGTTCCGTCAGAAGAAATAAGTCGCCTTTGCACTGCGCGCAAAACCACCTTCGGGTGGTTTTGTTTTTTGTGCGATCAGATGGCGAGACCGGGAGTCAGGTCAGTGTGGGCTGGTCGGGCAGTTCATTGGGGCGCACCGAGCCCGCCTGGCGGGGGAAGCGTGCCACCAGCACGGCGGACACCTCATCGATTGCCGTCGCCAGACCGTCTTCGAATTGCCCCTGGCGCAGGGCCAATCCCAGCCGTTGGACCATGTCGTTCCAGTCCTGTGCCGAAACGAAGTGATTGAGGCCGCGGTCTGCCACCAGTTCAATGGTGCGCTCGGCCAGCAGCAAATAGATCAGTACGCCGTTGTTGTGTTCGGTGTCCCAGACACGAAGCTTGCCGAATTGGGACAGCGCGCGCTGGCGGGTGATGGTGCGCAGGTTGCCCGGGCGCATGAGGTAGCTGTTGGGCAGCCCGGCCTCTATGCAGATGCGGATTTCGCCGCTGTGCAGCGCTTCGCTGGCAGCTACTTTTTGCTTCAGGCGTTCCACAGTGTCGGGTGGTATCAGCCGATGGGACTCTTCCGCCCAGCGGTGACGCAATACGCGTTTGATCCGTTCCCACATCACCAGTCTCCCGAGGCGCCACCGCCTCCAAAGTCACCACCGCCGCCGGAGCTGAATCCGCCCCCATCGGAGCTGGAGCCCGAACTCCAGCCGCCACCCGAACTCCCACCGCCAAAACCTCCGGCGCCCAGGCCGCCCCGCGCGGCGCTGGAAATCAGCGTAAAGATCATGGCCGCAAAGGCCGCGAGGATGCCAATGAGCACACTGGCAGTCAACACCTTCACCAGCACGCCCACCGCGACGCCGGTCAGCACGGCGCCCAGCTTGTTGCCAAACAAGCCGCGGGCAATACGACCGCCCAACAGCACACCGAAGAACACAAAAACCGCCAGGTTCTGCCATTCGAAAATACCGCTGTCGTACTCCGCATCCCCACTTTGCACTGGCGTGGGAAGTGCCTCTCCCTTGATCCGGGCCGCCAGTTGGTCGACCGCCGCGTCCATGCCGCCGGCATAGTCCCCTCGTTTGAATGCGGGGGTGAGTGCGGTGTCGATGATCTGCATGGCGGCCAGGTCGGGAATCGCGCCTTCCAGTGACTTGGCCACTTCGATGCGCAGCTTGCGGTCACTCTTGGCGACGATCAGCAGCAGTCCATCACCAATTCCCTTGCGGCCAATCTTCCAGGTGTTCGCCACCCGGTTGGCGTAGCTGGCGATGTCTTCGGGTTGTGTGGTAGCCACGAGCAGCACCACAACCTGGGAGCCCTGGGCGGCCTCCAGGGCGGCCAGCTTGCTTTCAAGCGCCTGCTGCTGTGCGCTGCTGAGGGTCGCAGTCTGGTCGATGACATGGCCGCTGAGCGCTGGGACCGGCAGCAAGCCCTGCGCACTGGCAACCCAAGCCACCAGGCACAGTGACAGGGCAGTCAGCCAGCGCTTCAGCACGGGGGCTTCCCGCTACTTCTTGTTGAAATCCACCACGGGCGGCGCGGAAATGGCGGCCTCGTTCTGCACCGCAAAGGCCGGCTTGGGCTGGTAGCTGAACACCAAGGCCGTCAGGTTGCTGGGGAAGCTGCGGGCCAGCACGTTGTATTCCTGAACCGACTGGATATAGCGGTTGCGCGCCACGGTGATGCGGTTCTCGGTGCCTTCGAGCTGGACCCGCAGGTCGCTGAAACCCTTGTTGGCCTTGAGGTCGGGGTAGCGTTCGCTGACCACCATCAGGCGGCTCAATGCACTGCTGAGTTCACCCTGGGCTGCCTGGAACTTCTGGAAGGCTTCGGGGTTGGCCAGGGTCTCCGGGGTCACCTGGATGGAGGTCGCCTTGGCGCGGGCCTCCACCACCTTGGTCAGCGTCTCCTGCTCGAAATTGGCCTCGCCCTTGACGGTGGCAACGATATTGGGCACCAGGTCGGCGCGCCGCTGGTACTGGTTGAGCACCTCGCTCCAGGCCGACTTGGTCTGCTCATCCAAGCGCTGGAAATCGTTGTAACCGCAGCCCGACAGGGTGAGCGCCGACAGTACAGCCAGAATCCAGATTTTCATTGCGATCTCCATCAAGTTGCAGGGGTACAGCATACATGGGGACGTGGTCACTCGGAATCAAGCCGGCGGCACCCCACACATAAACGCGGCAAAATGGGGCACCTAGGCCCTACCGACCACTCCATGCCCAAAGCCCGCCAGCACGCGGCCGCCCTTGGCGGCACACCCGATGAGGTGGAAGCCTCGTTCTACGAGGCGCTGCAGGTTGCGGACATTGAGAAGCTGATGGCCTGTTGGGCCGAGGACGATGACATCGTCTGCATCCACCCCGGCGGGCCGCGCGTGGTGGGCTCCGGCGCGATACGCGCCGCGTTCGATGCCATTTTTGCCCATGAAGGCTCCATCCATGTCCACCCGGAGTCGATACGCCGCATTGATGCGCTGGCCAGTGCGGTGCACCACGTGCTGGAACGCATTGAGGTCATGACCAGCGAGGGCCCCGTCCAGGCCTATGTGCTGGCGACCAACGTCTACCACCATACGCCGCACGGGTGGCGCCTGGTGGCGCACCACGCCAGCCCCGGAACGCAGGATGAGGTGCAGGAAATCAACCAGGCTCCCCAGGTGCTGCATTGAGCGAAATTGCACTCCAGCCCTCGTGGATATTCATTAATTTGCTATGAATTACGTAGCGCCCCGTTGGTTGCCCGGTGGCAACCTGCAGACCATTTGGCCCGCGCTGTATGCGCGCAAGGTGCTGGGTGCGCCGCCGCAGTACCGCCGGGAACGCTGGAATACACCGGACGCCGACTTCATTGACGTGGATTGGCTGGTGGATAGCTGCTCCGGCCAGTCCGGCGACGACGGTGTGCTGCTGGTCCTGTTCCACGGGCTGGAAGGCTCATCGACCAGCCACTACGCGCTGGCCTTTGCCGACTTTGCCCGCGAGCATGGCATGGCCTACGCCGTGCCGCACTTCCGTGGTTGCAGCGGTGAACTTAACCGGGCTCCCCGCGCCTACCACTCGGGCGACTTTGAGGAAATCGGCTGGGTGCTGCAGCGCTTTCGGCAGCACCACCGGGGCCCGATCGTCGCCGTGGGGGTGTCGTTGGGGGGCAATGCCCTGTTGCGCTGGGCGCAGGAAATGGGTGCATCGGCCGCACAGGTGGTGTCGGCCGTCGCGGCGGTGAGTTCGCCGATTGACCTGGCCGCGGGCGGGCACGCCATTGGCCGGGGTTTCAACCGGCTGGTCTACACCCGCATGTTCCTGAACACCATGAAGCCCAAGGCTCTGCGCAAGCTGGCCCAGCATCCCGGCCTGTTTGACCGGGATGCGTTGCTGCAGGCGCGGGATCTGTACGCGTTTGACAACATCTTCACCGCGCCGCTGCATGGCTTTCGCAACACCGATGACTATTGGCAGCGCGCATCGGCCAAACCGCACCTGCGCCAGATCCGCATTCCGGCCCTGGTGGTCAACGCCCGCAACGACCCCTTCGTACCGGCCTGGTGCCTGCCGTCGCAGACTGAAGTTGGCCGCCACGTCACTCTGTGGCAGCCCCGGCACGGTGGCCACGTGGGTTTCGCACAGGGCCGCCTGCCGGGCCATGTGCGCTCCATGCCGGATGCGGTCGGCGCCTGGCTGCTGCAACACTCCCCCACATCACCGGAGACCCGCCATGGATGACATCGTTAAACAGGCCATGGCCAAGTGGCCCCATGTGCCCGACTGCTATGGCTGGCTGGGTCTGGATGCGCGCGGCGACTGGTACATGCGCGACGACCGGGTGCAGGTGCTGGGCGGCTTCTCCAGCGGGGTTGCGGGTGCCAAAGGCTCGCGCCTGCTGCACGACAAGTTGATTGCCTTCATCCAGCGTAACTACCAGGCCGACGAACAAGGTCGCTGGTTCTTCCAGAACGGGCCCCAGCGGGTCTATGTGGAGCTGGAAGTGGCACCCTGGGTCTGGCGGGTGCAGGCCGACTGGTCGGTGCAGGCGCATACCGGCGAGCCCACAACCTGCACCATGGCCCTGCTGGACGAACATGGCTGGCTGTTCCTGGAGACGCCGTTGGGCGTGGGGCTGGTGCACACGCAGGACGTGGGGCTGGCGGCCGGTGCGCTGGACGCAGGGGTCTGGCCCCAGCAGCCGGTGCTGCGAGCCGACCTGGCCGAACGCTATGGCTACGTCACCAGTCCGGCTGCACAATCAAAGTTGCTATCAAAAGCGTAGCTCATAACCTAATATTCACGAGGACTAGAGGCGTATTTGACTAAAAATCATTGGGCGTAAAAAAGCCGGCCTAACTGGCCGGCTCTTCGGGGACTGCGGGGTGATCCGATTACTTGGCTGCTGCCGGCTTGGCGGGTTCGGCAAACTTGGCACCGCCGGCATTGGCCATGTGAACCACGGCGCGGGCGATTTCAAAGTTGTCGAAGTCGCCGCCACCCTGGGGGCCCATGGCATTCTTGCCCTTGAGTGCGGAGTTCAGCAAGGCATCAAAGCCGGTCTTGATGCGGGGGGCCCAGGCGGCGGCATCGCCAAACTTGGGTGCGCCAGCAACACCAGCGGTGTGGCACGCGGAGCACTGGGCGGCAAACACCTGCTCACCGGTCTTCGCGGTGCGGTTGGCATCGCGGATCTGGACTGCGCCCACTTTCTGGATGCGGGCGGTAACGGCCTGCTCCAGGTTCACGGCACCGGCCAGAGGCTTGTTGGCGGAGGTCACGAAATACACCAGACCGATGATCACAAAGATCGGAACCACAAACGAGAAAAACACCGCCAGCAGCAATTGTTTTGGATTTTTGATGGGGCCTGTATGGGCCTCTTCGTGGCCGGAGGTATTGATGTCGGTCATGGAATCCTCAAATAGTCGGGGGTGGGGCGCAGAAAGTAGGCGCGATTATAGCGGTGAGGTACCTGACACGGGGTGGAGGAGGTAATTGAGGGGCTTCCTACACCACCTCGGTGCGCCGCACAATTGGAAACCTTTCGATGCATCCGGGAACCGTCGTCCTTAAGGTCGCAAGATTACAATCGGGCGCGTTGCCCCACTCCTGCAGCACATGCCGACCAACCTTGGCGTGGCTCTCTCCAATTTGACTTCCAATTTCGTTTCATGCTGAGTGCACATGGTCTGACCTGCGTGCGCGGTGATCGGCGCCTGTTTGCCAAACTGGACCTTGCGGTGGGCGCGGGAGAGTGGCTGCACGTGCGTGGCGAAAACGGGGCTGGCAAGACCAGCCTTCTGCGCCTGCTGGCGGGGCTGTCCCAGCCGGCCGAGGGCGAAATCCG
>JAVBYK010000357.1 GCA_030824095.1 bacterium | reverse complement strand
GCGACCAGTGCGGCATTGGACTTGTGGGGGATGTCACCCACCGGCGGCGCTACCGGTGCCACCGCAGGGGTCGGCTTGGGGCTGGCTGCTACCACGGGCTTGGCCGGGGCGACCGGAGGCACGCTGAGTTCGGTTCGGTCGGGGTCGGTCGCGGCCGCCTGGGCCGCCGGGGCACTCAGTGTGGCGTGAATGGCCTGGGCGAACTCCTGCGCGGTCTGGTAGCGGTCATCCGGGTTCTTGGCCATGGCTTTTTTCACGACCTGGTCAAAGGCGGCGGGCAGCGCCACATTCAGCAGCGAGGGGGCCAGAGGCTCCTCGTGCAGCACCTTGAACATGATGGTGGTGGAGTTGCCGGTGAACGGTTTCTCGCCGGTCAGGAACTGGTACAGGATGACGCCGCAAGAGAAGATGTCACTGCGCCCATCGACCGGCTGGCCCATGAACTGCTCGGGCGACATATAGGCCGGTGTGCCCATCACCGTGCCCACCTGCGTCAGCTCGGACTTCTCGACGCGGGCGATCCCAAAGTCAGCGACCTTGATCTTGCCGTCGGGCAGCACGATCAGGTTGGCCGGCTTCATGTCCCGGTGGACCACGCCATGGGCGTGGGCATGGGCCAGGGCGTCGAGGATCTCGGCCATCAGGCGCTCGACATCCTTCAACGCAAAGCGCTCGTTGGCTTCGAAGAAGTCGCGCAGCTCGCGGCCCTTGACGAACTCCATCGCGATGTAGGCCACGCGCTGGCGCGCCTGAGCGGCCTCCCCGGCAACCATGGTGTGGTCGTCATCGGCGATCTCTTCGCCGTAGTCGTAGACCGCCACGATGCCGGGATGGTTCAGCCGCCCAGCGGCCTGTGCCTCGCGTTTGAAGCGGGCCAGCACGTTGGTGGCTTCGTCGCTGCTGAGCTGTGCGGGAAGAATGGTCTTGATGGCCACCGTGCGTTCGATGGCGGGGTCAAAGCCCTCATAGACCACGCCCATGGCGCCTTTGCCGAGTTCACGGCGGATCAGGTATTTACCGAGTCGGGTGAACGTCGTCATGGCGGTGCTGGGTTCGTGTGCTTACTTATATTTGGAGTCAATATCCCAGACCAGGGTCTGCACAAGGCGCTGCACCATGGTGTCCAGACCCACGCCACCCTTGGCGCCTTCGGATACGCCCATCACGCTGGTGGAGGTCGCGCCGACTTCCATCTTCAGGTCCTTGTAGCCCTGGGCCACCTGCTCGGTGGTGTTGGCATCCATGATCTTGTAGCGCATGCCGATCAGCCAGACGCCGGTGGTGTCACCGGTCTGCACGGAGCCGGCCACGGTGCCAGCGGCTTGGCCGGCCATGCTGCCGCCACCGAAGATGGACAGCAACCCGCCCACGGCGCGGCCGTCAAAGCCCTTCTTGTTCTCGGCGATCTGCTCGGCCTTGAGGATGTCGAACTTCAGAATCCACTTGGTGGTCTTGAGCTTGCCCATTTGCATGGTCTTGCGCGCGGCCTGTGGATCACCCAGGTTGTAGGCCAGCGAGATTTCATTCACCAGCGGACCCAGATTGGTGCGCTCCAGCACCGGGAAGTTGGCCTGCGACAACTCCAGTTCGGCGAAGTCGGCAATGTTGTTGGGCAGGAAGCGCTGGGTGAAGCTGGCGTTGTTGCTCTTAATCTCGCCGGGGATCACGATCAGCGCCGGGCCGCGCTTGTTCTTGTTGACGTATTCCACTTCCTTATAGGCCGCTGCATCGGCTGCGGCGTTGGCCTTGTCCGATGTGGATGTGCCGGCCGTGGGCGACGGGTTGCCAAAGCTGGGCTGTGCCTGCACGGCACCACCCAGGGCGGCCAGCACCAGCAGCGTGGACACTGCGGTGGTCTTGAATGCACGGAAATCATTGCTCATCGACTTGCTCCCAAAAAAATTACGGACCGGGCCAGTGACTACGAACCACCCAGGCGGCAATAGTCGCTGTACAACTGCGCGACCACTTCGTCGGCCTTTTCGTTGATCAGTGTCAGCGCCATGCCGGAAGTGTCCACTCCGGCGTAGCTGGCGTTCTCGGCATTGGCCTGCGACAGGATGCGCCCATTGGCATCGGTCAGCGTGAAGGCCATGCGGATGGAAACCTGGTTGACCCGCACGATGGTGTTGTAGCCCGCCTGGCTGGTGATCAACCCGCGCAGGATGTACTGGGCAGACAGGCGTTTGGAGGCACTCAGCGCGGCATCAGGGTGGTTCTTGAAATAGGCGTCAATCTCGGCCTGGGCAATCTGCGCGGTGATCTGGGACTGGGTGTAGGTCTTCAGCCCCAGCCCCTGCAGGCGGGCGTTCAGCGCATCAAAGTGGCCGCTGTAGCTGGACTGGTGCGCCTGCAGCATGCCGTCACGGCTTTCGCCGATCAGCACCATGATCTTCTGGTTCTTGATCTTGGCCTTGCAGGGGGTGGACAGTAGGGCTTGCACCCGGGCCTGTTGCTCCGCTTCACGCGCCTTATCGGCGTTGTCCTCGTTGGAGAACTTGAACCCCTGGGCCATGACGCCGCCACACAAGGCCATGCTGGTCAGCAGAACTATCAGTGAATGGCGCATAGTGGGTGCTTGGGTTCGGAAGTGGGACAAATCGTGTTGGGCCGCTTGCTACCGTCTGGCCGCCCTTTGGTTCGGGATGGCCGCGTACATCCGGCGGATTATAGGCACCGCTTTTATGCGCGCAGGGTCAGGCGCGTGGTGTTTTTGACTTCTTCCATGACCGCATAGGTGCGGGTCTCGCGCACGCCCGGCAGTTGCCACAGCACGGTGCCGGCAAATTCGCGGTAGGCGCCCATGTCGGCCATGCGGGTCTTGAGCAGGTAGTCAAAACCACCCGCCACCATGTGGCATTCGGTGATTTCCCCGCGTACCTGCACCGCGGCCTTGAAAGCCTCGAACACATTGGGCGTGGTGCGGTCCAGCAGCACTTCCACGAAGACCATCATGCCGGCGCCCAGTTTTAGGGGGTTCAGCCTCGCCTCGTAGCCCAGGATGTAGCCGTCCTTGGTCAAGCGCTGAACCCTGGCCAGCACGGCAGTGGGGGAGAGGGCTACCGTCTCCGCCAACTTCAGATTGGAGATGCGGCCGTCTTCCTGTAGGCAGGTAAGGATTTTGAGGTCGATGCGGTCGAGGTCGGTGTTGCTGGTCATTTGTTGTCTGGCTCTATGCGTGCGAGCTTTGGTGGTGCAGCGGCTTGGGTATGGCCGACCGCCTCATACTGCCAAACGCGCAGAAATCGGCGGTCGGTCACACCCAAACCGCTGTTGCGAAGGTTTACAGCGCGCCACCCGGATACCGGAATTTCTCCATGCGTTCCACTGCGCTACTTACCGCCATGGTGGGCATAGCCGGGGGCCGATTTCTGCGCGTTTGGCAGTATGAGGCCCCCGGCTATGCCCACCGTGGCGACCCCTAACAAACAGCTAACTAGACATTCATCTACAGAAGTGTCAAATTTTAGTGAGAAATTAACCATAAATTCCAAGAACATAGCGACTTAATCAATCGCAGCCCACTTGGACCGGGGGCTGTCCAGAAACACATCGGAGACCCACCATGCCCGTCGCCCAACGCCTGCCCTTCCCCTACCGCCCCGAGGCCGAAGTGGTGGCCCGCCATCTGCAGAACGTCAGTCAGGCGCTGGACTGGGCCGCCGCGGCCCGCGCGGCCACACCCTGGGTCCAGGCCGTGCGGGACAACCCGCCGCCGTTCTGGGCGATGGAAAGCCTGCTCAAGGAATACCCGATCTCCAGCGCCGAAGGCCTGGCCCTGATGCGCCTGGCCGAAGCCCTGCTGCGTGTGCCCGATGCAGAGACCGCGATTGCGCTGACCGCCGACCAACTCGGCCGTGCCGACTTTGATGGCAGCGGTGACAAGGTGCTGTCGCGCCTGTCCAGCACCGCCATTGCGATGTCCAAGCATTTCCTGCCCAACGCCGAAACCGGCACCGGTCCCAAGGCCGAATCCGGCCTGATGGCCAAGCTAGGCGCCAGGACCGTGGTGGCCGCCACGCTGCGCGCCGTGCAGTTGCTGGGCCGCCAGTTCGTGCTGGGCCAAACCATGAAGGAAGCGCAGCACGAGGCCGACGCGGCCCGCAAAAAGACGGCGCTCCGATACTCTTATGACATGCTGGGCGAAGGCGCCCGCACCGATGCGGATGCGCAGCGTTATCTGAAGAGCTACGCGGATGCTATCGAATCAATAGCTACCCATGTAGATTCCACGAAGGCTATCGAGCAGAATGACGGCATATCGATCAAGCTCAGCGCCTTGCACCCGCGTTTTGAGGACGCGCACAGCGACCGCATCATGGCCGAGCTGGTGCCGCGTGTCTGGAGCCTGTGCCAGCACGCGGCGCGGGCCAACATCAACCTGACCATCGACGCCGAAGAAGTGGAGCGCCAGGAGCTGACGCTGGAAGTGCTGGAGGCACTGGTGGCCAAGGTCGCGGCCGAGTGTCCGCAGTGGCGCGGCTTTGGCATGGCCATGCAGACCTACCAGACGCGCTCACTCGAACTCATCGATAGCGTCACCGCGCTGGCGCGGCGCTACCAGGTGCGCCTGATGTGCCGCCTGGTCAAGGGCGCGTATTGGGACGCCGAGATCAAGCGTGCCCAGGAGTTGGGCCTGCCGCACTACCCTGTCTTCACCCACAAGCACCACACCGACGTGTCCTACCTGTCCTGCGCCCGCGCGCTGCTGGACGTTCCAGACGCCATCTACCCCCAGTTCGCCACGCACAACGCCGCCACCATCGCCGCCATCCTGCAAATGGCCGCGCGCACCGGTGCGCCGTTTGAGCTGCAGCGCCTGCATGGCATGGGTGAGGGCGTGTACCGCGAGGTGCTGAAGAACCCGCTGGTGTCCTGCCGCGTCTATGCACCGGTGGGCGCGCACCGCGACCTGCTGGCCTACCTGGTGCGCCGCCTGCTGGAGAACGGCGCCAACTCCTCCTTCGTGCACCAGATGGCTGACCCCACGGTGGATATGCAAGACCTGTTGACCTCCCCGCTGCGCCTGGAACCCCACTCCAGCCTGCCACTGCCGCCCGACCTGTTTGGCACCCACCCCGGCGCGCGCAAGAACAGCACCGGCCTGGACCTGACCGTGCCCAGCATGCGCGACCCGCTGCTGGCCGCGCTGGCGACGACCCCGGTGCCGGTAGTGCCCGAGTTCGATCCGCGCCGCACCGCCGACGTGTTTGCCGCCTGCGCCGCCGCCCAAAAGGGCTGGAGTCGCACCCCGGTGGCCGAGCGCGCCGCCATCCTGCGCCGCGCCGCCGACACCATGCTGGAACAGACGCCCATGTTCTGCGCCCTGCTGGTGAAAGAAGCGCACAAGACCTGGGGCGACGCGGTGAGCGAGGTGCGCGAGGCGGTGGACTTCCTGCGCTACTACGCCGATGAAGCCCAGCGCATCATGCAACCCCTGCCGCAACCGCAGATCCATCACCTGCCGCCAGCGCTGGCCGGCCACAGCTTTGGCGTGACAGGCGAGTCCAACACGCTGTCGCTGACCGCGCGTGGCGTCTGGGTCTGCATCAGCCCGTGGAATTTCCCGCTGGCCATCTTTGTCGGCCAGGTTGCCGCCGCGCTGGCCACCGGCAACACCGTGCTGGCCAAGCCGGCCGAGCAGACACCCGGCGTGGCCCTGGTGGCGGTGCAACTGCTGCACGCCGCCGGTGTGCCCGTCGACGCATTGCAGCTGGCGCACGGCGCCGGCGAAACCGTGGGCGCGGCGCTGGTCGCGCAACCCGACGTGGCTGGTGTGGTGTTCACCGGCTCCACCCAGGTTGCCAAGATCATCAACCGGGCACTGGCTGCCAAGGACGGCGCCATCGTCCCGCTGATCGCCGAGACCGGCGGCATCAACGCCATGCTGGTGGACAGCAGCGCGCTGCCCGAGCAGGTGGTCGATGCCGTGGTGCAAAGCGCCTTCCGCTCCGCCGGCCAGCGCTGCTCCGCGCTGCGCCTGTTGTGCGTGCACGAGGCCATTGCGGACGGCGTCATCGAAATGCTGCAAGGCGCGGCCAAGGAACTGGTGGTGGGCGACACCGCCGACATCGCCACAGACGTGGGTCCGGTGATTGACGCTGAAGCCTTCGAGGGCATCTACCGCCATATTCAGCGCCTGAAGGTTGAGTCAAAAGTGCTGCTAGCCCTCACAGAATCTACATCAATTGCTATCACAACAGTAGCAAACCTGATTGCCCCGCACGCCTTCGAGGTGGCCCGCATCGCCGACGTCAAGGCCGAAATCTTTGGCCCGGTGTTGCAGGTGGTGCGCTGGGGCGGCGAGCCGGCCGATGTCATTGCGCAGGTCAACGCGCTGGGCTACGGCCTGACCTTGGGCATCCAGACCCGCATCGACAGCCGTGCCCAGGCCCTGGCCCACGCCGCGCACATCGGCAACGTCTACATCAACCGCAACATGATCGGCGCCGTGGTTGGCGTGCAGCCCTTCGGTGGCGAGGGCTTGAGCGGCACGGGGCCCAAGGCCGGCGGCCCGCACTACCTGTACCGCTTCTGCGCCGAGCAGACCGTCACCGTGAACACCACGGCGGCGGGGGGGAATGCGGCGCTGCTGGCGGGGGCGCACTGAGCGTATCCACGTACAACCGTTTGGGGGAACCGGCATGAAGAGGGCACCCGGGTCAAGGTCATAATTCCAGTGCTGCCTGAGCTTCGATCACCCAACGACTTTGCTTCCGGAGGACTCCATGCTGTTCGTGCTCCCCTGGGTACTGGGCCTTGTACTCGCTGGCATGCACTGCCTTCTGCGACGCCACTCCCTGGGCAAGGCAGACATGCTGCGCCTGTTTTTCCTGTACCAACTGGTCTTTGGCTTGGGCTTTGCCGGTTTCTTCGGTTTTGCAGGCCATGCCTTTGCCCCGGAGCAGGTTGCGCAGAAAATCGGCTGGCAGCCCCACCCCTTCTTCCAGTTCGAATTGGCGGCATTCGAACTCGGAATGGGCGTCTCCGCACTCCTGGGGCTTTGGATCAGGGACCGCCGCTATTGGCTGGGCATCACCGTAGCCCCCAGCGTGTTCTTGCTTCTGGCCGCTGCGCAGCATGTCCAAGGAATTCTGACCCGCGGGAACTACGCTCCCTACAACTTTTTGGTGGTCCTTCCCGACCTGCTGTTGCCCGCAACCCTGTTCCTGTTACTGGCGCTGATCTGGAAATCGGAAAGCTCTGATTAGGATCAAACACCGGCGTTTGATTCCGTTTTTTTTGCGCGCATACTGAACCGAGAGTGGTTCAGAGTCCGATCCCCATGTCCATGGAGGTATTGCGCCATGCTTCTTCCTTTTCCAACGCATCAGGTGGCCGCCGGGTTTCTGATCCTGTCCAGTCTGGTCGCAGGCTGCGGCCCAAC
>JAVBYK010000354.1 GCA_030824095.1 bacterium | reverse complement strand
CGCACGTCGGCAGGGTAGCCCTGTTCGATGCCTGGCTCTTCCACGCCGCCAAAGGGTGGGTTGGTGAGCACCACGTCCACCCGCTCGGCGGCGGTGTAGTCGCGCAGCGGGCGGGCCAGGGTGTTGCCGTGCACCACCTGACTGGGCACCTCAATGCCGTGCAGCATGAGGTTGGTGACGCAGAGCATGTGGGGCAACTGTTTCTTTTCCACGCCGCCAATGCAACTCTGCAGCACGGCCTCTTGCTCGGTGTTGTTGACCTGTTTGCGCATGTGCTCGATGGCGCAGACCAGAAAGCCGCCGGTGCCGGTGGCTGGGTCCAGCACCTTCTCGCCCAACTGGGGGTTGACCATGTCCACCATGAACTGGGTGACGGCGCGGGGCGTGTAAAACTCGCCCGCGTTGCCGGCGCTTTGCAGGTCTTTGAGGATTTTTTCGTACAGGTCGTTGAACTGGTGGCGCTCGCTCTGGCGGTTGAAGTCGATGGCGTTGAGCTTGTTGATGACCTGGCGCAGCAGGTGGCCGCTTTTCATGTAGTTGTAGGCGTCTTCAAACACGCCGCGCACCACAAAGCCGCGCGGGTTGCGCTGGGCATCGCCACGCAGGTTCTTCAGCGCGGTAAACAGGTCATTGTTGACAAAGCTCAGCAGCGCTTCGCCGGTGATGCCTTCGGCATTGGCCGCCCAGTTGCGCCAGCGCAGGGGCTCGGGGATGGGGCTGGTGTAGCTGTCGCGGGTGAGCTCCATCTCTTCTTCCAGCGCGTCAAACACTTTGAGGAACAAGAGCCAGGTGAGCTGGGAGATGCGTTGGGCGTCGCCATCGACGCCGCTGTCTTGGCGCATCACGTCCTGGATGGACTTGATGACGCTGGAGAGGTTGGACATGGGATAGGAGAGGGGTTTAGTTGTCTAAACTATTCTTCGAAAAGAGAGTAGACATTAATGAAATCAAGCACTTAGCTGATTTTTACGGATATCGGCGTGGCTATTTTGGGGGTTTATCCGTCGCATCTGCGAGATGCCAGAACAGCTTAGGTCGCTTGCCACGCAGTTCAATCAGTTGGGCACGGCGCATTCCCTGCATCAAGTTTTTGACTTTGTTGGCTCTTTGTTGGCCAACCAAAACATCTGGGAGCTTAGCCAAGAGTAGGTCATCCAAGTCCGAGCGGGTGGCTTGGCCGTATTTCTTTAGATAGTCGAGCACCAATTGTTGGTAGTAGCTGTCGCCCAGACCTCGGTTATGGATGTATTTGGCTTTCTGTCCAACGGCATCTGCCACCTTGGCAGAGATAAACACTTTGGGGGCGCGCCCTTCAATAAGACCCGCTGCACGCAACTCCTTCACCGCATCAGCAGAAAGGGGCTGACCTTTTTGTACACGGTCTAACCACAAGACTTGCCCCAAGTCCAAATCCGGACGGGCCATGAGAACGCGGGTGAATTTGGGGTCCAGTACCTGACCTTGCAGAGTCAGCTCCACACGGGGATGGCCTTGGGGTGTGGTGCTGAACACATAGTCTGGCAGTGGGAATAGGCGATCTCGCTGGGTACGGAACATGCGCTGAATCCCGCTGCCTGCCTGCTCGATCATGCGTAGGCGGATCATCCCGTCGATCAACCATTGGTTGCGGTAATGCTCGGGTGGGGACTGATGCTCCAGCATCCACTCGACGCTTTCTGGAATGAACTGCCCCAGATTGGTCAGTACCAAACGGTCGGGGTGTTCAATGACGTTGATCTTTCCGCCGAGTAGGTAGTCCTGGTGGGCAATGCAGTTATGTAGTGCCTCACGCAGTACCCAAGGGTCGTATTGCGGCACGGGGGTAGGAAACAAGGTGCCATCGGGCATGTGGTCGAGTGTGGCATTGCGTATGCGCGCATAGACCTTGTCCGTAGCCAACAAAAACGGGATGCCAAAGGGCGCGGATAGGCCCGTTCCATTTTGTGCGTCCCGCTGCACCCAACTGATTTTGATGTCCGCAGGGGCTAAAAAATGGGAGGCTTCATCCTTGCCCAACAGCAGCAAAGCAGCGCGAGTAATGCGCCCTTGCTTGGTAATGCGGGCTTTGTTGAGGAGGGTCGCATCATCCCATTCGGCCACTTCTGCACGAATGCTTGCATGGCGAGTGGTATCGAGCTCACTGCGAATAAGGAAATCAGCAAACCGCTGGCGCGCTGCGGCTACTGCGGCGACATCTAAATCATCGAACGTAGCCCCCGGGACCAGCTCGCCCGACCAATCGTCCTTAACACCCAACATGGCCCATAGCCGGGCCTCTTTGTCTGGGTAGTCGGCCAACTTTACTTTGTGACTGTCAACACGGATGTATCGCACATGCTGAAACGCCACCGGAGTGCTGCGAGCGGGATGGATTTCAAGCATCACCACACGGTGTTGTTGGTGCTGTACTTCGTAAAAGCAAAAGTCCGCTCGGGGTGCTGTCAGCACCTGTAGCCACATGGTCAGCGACTGGTTGCTGCCCTCCTTAGACTTCTGAGCAAAGGGATCAAACGTCGTTCCCGTTACCGCACGGGTTGCGTCGTTGACACCCCAGATCACCCACGCCCGATCATGGCCATGCAGGGCAGCCGCGTTCGCCAAGGCCGAAATGTATTGCCCGATGTCCTCTGCTTGCTCCCAGTTGCACTTGAACTCCACCGTTGCCTGCTCACGTGGCAAGCGCAACAGACTCTCCAATACTGAATTCAAAACATCGCTGTTCATTCGGCCTCCATGCCACCCATTATTCCTGCCATGGACATGCCGCCATCAAAGGCGGCGTCCTGGATGGATTTGATGACGCTGGAGAGATTGGACATGCTGTTCTTGGTTTCATGAATGAGATAGGGCTCTAGCCCTCGTGGAATATGCGTAAGCAGCTACTGATTTCGTAGCGTCTTTAAGCTTCCGGCCCGAAAGTGTATAGCTCGCGCTCCAGGGTTTGCAGGGCGTCCAGATATTGGGGGCGGCCGCCAAAGCTTCTGATGATTTCAGCCGGACGGCCAATGTCGGTGAAGGGTTGAACGTTGAAAACCGTGTCGGCCTCGATGGTAGCAATGCCTTCGTCGGCGTATTTGTCCAGCAGCGCGTCGATGACTTTGCGGGCCACGGGGCCGTATTGGGTGAACACATTGCGCTTCTTGACGCGGGCGGCGCGCTCGCGCCGTGTGAGTGCCGGCATGTTGTACGCCACGTGCAGCAGCAGGTCGAACGGGTCGAGGTTGGTAAGGCCGCTGCAGGCCAGCTCTTCGGTAAGCGCCTCGATCAGCACGCCCTGACTTTCCAGCTCCTGCAGCAACGCAGCTTTGCGGTCCGCGTCATTCCAGGCCTGCAGGAATTTGTCCAGCGAGTCGTACTGCTTGGTGAGGTTGATGCGGGTGTAGTCGCGCAGGCTTTCGGTGATGAGCTTGCCCTGGGCGTTGAGGTATTGCACGCGCTCCCGGGCTACGGCCACGGTGACCATGCCGCCGACCACGTATTTTTTGGGCTCATCGCTGCCAAGGGCGAAAGGGCCCAGTGGCGGCAGGTCATCAGGGCCCACGTCGCCCGGCGCTCCGGGTTGGAAGTCAGGCGGTGCATCCGGGGGCGCAATGGGCTGGCCGGCCTTGGGCTCGTAAATCTGCACCGGCTCGCCGTCAAAGTCCTTGTCGGCAAACAGTTCAGTAGCGCGCTTGAAATCGAGGATGGTGAACCAGGTCTTGCCCAAGTCCTCGCGCAGGCGGGTGCCACGGCCGATGATCTGCTTGAACAGCGTCATGGACTTCATGTTCTGGTCCAGCACGATGAGCTTGCAGGTTTGAGCGTCCACGCCGGTGCTCATGAGCTTGGAGGTGGTGGCAATCACCGGGTAGGGCTTCTCGGGGTCGATGAAGTTGTCCAGCTCTCGCTTGCCTTCTGGGTTGTCGCCGGTGATCTGCACCACGTATTTGGGGTGGGTGGCGCAGATGTCGGCATTGGCATTGGAGAGCGCCTGGCGCATGCGGGCGGCGTGGTCGACGTCTTCGCAAAAGACGATGGTCTTGGCGTAACGGTCGGTGGCTTTGAGGTATTCGGTGATCTTGGCGGCTACCGCCTCGTCGCGTTTCTCCAGTACCAGCTTGCGATTCATGTCTGCGCCGGTGTAGATGCGGTCTTCAATCAGGTTGCCGTGTTTGTCCGTCATGCCCGCCGTGGGGCGCCAGCCAAAGGTGTCTCTGTCCAGGTCCACGCGGATGACTTTGTAGGGCGCGAGATAGCCGTCTTCAATGCCCTGTTTGAGGCTGTAGGTGTAGATGGGTTCACCAAAGTAGTCGCTGTTCGATATCTCTTTGGTTTCTTTGGGCGTGGCGGTCAGGCCGACCTGGGTGGCGGTTTGGAAGTAGGTGAGGATTTCGCGCCAGGCGGAGTCTTCGTCGGCGCTGCCACGGTGGCATTCGTCCACCACGATGAGGTCGAAGAAGTCGGGGCTGAACTGTTTGTAAATGTTCTGCGCTTCGTCGGTACCACTCACGGCCTGGTAGAGCGAGAGGTAAATCTCGTAGCTTTTGTCCACCAGCTTGGTGATTTTGTTGACCGCCAGATCGACTTCTTCAACCTCCACCTGGCCCTGCGCATTGACGCGCTCCACGCCTTTGGCATTGGGGCTGAGCTTGGCCATGGCGCCCTTGAAGGGGCGGAAGTCGTTGACCATGGTCTGGTCAATCAGGATGTTGCGGTCCGCCAGGAACAAGATGCGCTTCTGGCCGCCAGGCTTGTCGGCGCGCCATGGCGACTTCCACAAACGGTGGATGATCTGGAACGCGGTGTAGGTTTTGCCGGTACCGGTGGCCATGACCAGCAACACGCGGTTTTGTCCTGCCGCAATGGCCTCGACCGTGCGGTTGATGGCATTGAGCTGGTAATAGCGTGGGGTCTTGGCAGTGGTGGCGAGGGCGTAGTCGAATTCGGCCACGCTTTGCACTTCGACACTCCAGCCCTTCCAAACGCAGTAGCGTGCCCACAGCTCCTGCGGGGACGGGAACTGGCCCAGCGTGAGGTTTTGCTCCAGCACGCCGTCGGCCAGCGTGGCGTCGCGGAACACAAAGCCATCACCATTGCTGGCGAAGCTGAAGGGCACATCCAACAGTTGGGCGTACTCAATCGCCTGCTGCATGCCGGCTTGCGCGGACAGACGGGATTTCTTGACCTCTACAACGGCCAGGGGAATATTGGGCTTCAAGAAGAGCACGAAGTCTGCACGCAGCACCGTCTTGTCATCGCGCCTGGCGGTCTTGCCACGCACCACCACGCGGCCCGCGCGCAAGGGATACTGGGCGTAGATCTGGTCGAGCGTGTGCCACCCCGCCTGCACCATGGCAGGACGGACGAACTTGTCGCTGATGTCGCTCTCGGATAGGTTGTTTTTGTTGTCCATGGCTGTCCCTTGGGGCAGAACATAACCCAAAAATTTCTTGGTCTTACCACGGGAGGCCCAGAGATGCCGTCCCTGCGCAGTTGAAGAGCCCTGGAAAGACAGGGCTGTAAGGCTTTTGCAACACCAGCCCTGCTAGAGTCCTGTCCCCCATGAACACCCACTTATCAGACCTGCTGCGCGTGTTGGCGCGCTGGCGTGCGGAGCACGTCCGCGTGCTCGACCAGGCTGCCGCGATTAACCTGGATCGTGTGCGCGTCATCACGCCGCTGGTGGCCGCGCTCAACGCGGTGCACGTGCTGGTGTTTCTGGTTCAAGTGTTGGGAACGCCTGCGGGAACCACCGCACACCGCTGGGCCCTGGGCCTGTTATTTGCCCACCTGGTCATGGGGCTGACCATGCTGGGTGCTGCGCTGCTGGCGCGCCATTGGCATCGCACCCACCAGTCGCGCTGGGGCCAGGAACTGGCCGTTGGCCTGGCGGCAACCAGCATGGCATTCGCCATTGCGGTGGCTTGCGTGGACCAATGGGTCACACCGAATATCACACCGTTTCTGATCACCTGCGCCGTGGCGGGTGTGGCACTCTACATACGCCCGCGCGTTTCGGCCGCCCTGTATCTGGTGGCATATGCCGTGTTTTATTTCGCCATTGGCCTCACCCAGCACGAACCCGCACAGTTGCTGTCGAATCGGCTCAATGGCATCACCGCCTGCCTGATGGGTGCCATGCTGTCGGTGTTGCTGTGGCGCAAGTTCACGACCATCACGCTGCAGCAAGGGCTGCTGGAAAATGCCAATGCCGAATTGCAGATCAAGCAACGGGAGCTGGAGCGTGCCACCCGCCAGGATGGGCTGACCGGGCTGTTCAACCGCAACACCTTTGTCGAGCTGACGCACCGCGAACTCGACCGTGCCCAGCGCCAGGGCAGTCCCACCACCATCCTGTTGCTGGACTTGGACCACTTCAAACACGTCAACGACACCTGGGGCCACCCGGCGGGTGACGCCGTGCTGCGCCATGTGGCCACGCTGGCAGCCACCACCGTGCGCAGCACCGATCTGGTTGGACGGCTGGGTGGAGAGGAGTTCATCGTCCTGCTACCCAATACGACGGTGAATGCAGCGCGCAATCTGGCAGAGAAACTGCGCCAGCGCATCGAATCTTCCCCGGTGCAATGGGAGCAGTTGTCGATCCCCATCACCACCAGCGTGGGGCTGGCCGGCACCACGGCGCAGGAAAAGCGGGACTTCGACCGGTTGTACAGCGATGCCGACAAGGCTTTGTATGTTGCCAAGCAGCAGGGGCGAAACCGGGTGGTGTGAGGAGCCGCTGCATAGGCGCAATCACCCCAACGCAACCACCATGGCTTGCAGCGGGGCACGTTTCCCCTTGGCCTGTATGTGCCGCACATCGCCCGGTGGCACGCCGCCTGCGGCACAGGCCTGCGCAGAGGCCAGCAGTTCGCCTCCGCTCGCCGCGTCGCACAGGCGTTGCGCCGTGTTCACAGTGTCCCCAATGAAGTCGTAGGCCTTGGCCTCCTTGGCACCCAGCACACCCTCGACCACTGGGCCGAAATGCACGCCAGCCCCGGCAGTGAGTCCCGTGTCAGCCAGCATGCCCCGCGTGGCGACCAGCATGCGGGTGGCGGCCTCAATGGCGTCCTGCGCATTGGCAAACACCGCCATGACTTCGTCCGCCGTGAACTTCAATTTGATGGGCGCTATTTCTTCCAAAGCGGCTTCCGCTGTCGCGTAAAAAGCGTTGAGCATGCCCACGACGGCCTCGGGGCTCTGCTGCTCACTCCAGGCGGTGAATCCACGAATGTCCATGAATACCACCGCGCGATCCACGCGCTTGAGCGACAGCGTTTGCGCATCGTCGATGGCGCGGTTCAGGATACGGCTGCCCAGCGCCCATTCGGAATACTGCCGTAGCTGCGCGGTCAGCGCATGGATCTGGGTCAGGGAGCGGCGCAGGCTGACCTCGGCAAACCCCAGCAGACCACCCAACAGCAGCAACACCAC